>CAMRBW010000004.1 GCA_947040555.1 uncultured Oceanospirillales bacterium
AGTTAAATTTTTTGTGAGCGAAGTTGTGCTATTTGATGGTATTTCAGTTAAATACTTTATGAACGAAGTCATGTCATCCGATGGCATCTCAGTTGAATCTGTTGTGAGCGAAGCTGTGCCATAAGTTGTGGGCAGAGTTGTGCTATTACTATCCATTTGAAGCATCGTTCTAATATATTTGCCTATGGGTGTGGTGACGACGCAGTTCTGCTCATCTAGATCATTTAGGCATTCAGATTTTGCATCACATACCCAGTGTTGGGTAATACAGCGATCGCCCGGGCCACAATCGAAGTCATCCGGGGGACAGACTCCGTCCTTCTTACAGAAGTGTTCATCATCACCCTTGGGGCAATCCGACTCGCGATCACACCGCCAAGATCCAGGCCGGCAATATATCACCCCATTATCATGAATACATTCGTGCTGACCTGGTGTACATGGGTTCGAAGAAGCACCTATAACCTGACTTAAAAAGGTAAGGGTTACGCCTATGTTTTGATATTGGGTCTTATGCAAACTTTGCCCTATCGCAGATAGCACAGATTTTGCCATGCCCTTAGGAAGTATGCCGAGCGTAGTGCTAGCTATATATTTTAAATGATTCAGATTGGCTGTGGTTGTGCTTTTAAAAAATTCTGTTGTCGCTTGTTTCAATAAACGTAGTCCATTAGTAGATTGCATCCGAAGTAAATCGTCTTTAAGTGTTGCCAACTTTTCTTTTGCTTTGTAAGCTCTAAGTAGCACGAAGAGTGGTTGCCGTTGTACTAGAGTAATGGGATCACCGAGTGCAGGGCGAGGTATGCGGCTATGAAATTCATTTTTACTAGAAATCTGGATATTTGCCAAAGTTAACGTCAGTTCTTCTATATCTTTATGTTCAAGTTTCTTCCTTGTTGCATTCTTTTCTATAACACGCGCTCGCCTAACATTTTCGGTATTGATCGATTGATTATTTTTATTTGGAGATAAGCTGTTTTGAGGAGCTATAATATTCTGATTTACTGTACCTTCGATACCTGCATTTGTAGGGAAGGTACCGGATAATAGAAATACCAAAAACACATAACGAAGCATTGAGAAAGTATACGGCTTATTACAGTCTTCCATATTTACCCCCTGTGTTTATTGAAAACGAGAGTAGTTTCCCTGAAGCGATCACGCAAGAATATAGGGTTATCAAAACAAGGATATAAAGTGAATTTGTGAATAAAAAATTTCTGGAAAGGCTGAACAACGCAAAAATACCCTGTGACGCTGTCAGTACCAATTGGCTGACTGAACGACAGATTACGCTCAATATCCTTCGTACGGATTTACTCGACCCCCTTGTCAGCGGAAACAAATGGTATAAGCAGAAAGGGCATCTTGAGTACGCTTTTGCCAACAGTTACACCATTGCACTGAGCTTTGGTGGCGCCTGGTCCAACCATATTCATGCTCTGGCAGCCTCTGGCTATGGTATTGGCTTTCCAACAATCGGTGTGATCAGGGGAGAACGGTCAGAAACACTTTCTGCGACCCTGAAGGATGCCGAAGCGATGGGAATGCGCCTGCATTTTGTCTCCCGAAGTGACTACCGTCTCAAGAACACGACAGAGTTCAGAAAACAACTGCTGGCTGATCTGGGGTTATCTGCTGATGAGGTCTGGATTGTTCCCGAAGGTGGCTCTGGAGAGTTGGGTGTGATCGGTTGTGAGGATATTCTTCCAGCTGGAGATATAAATCCTGAAGATTACCGGCAGATCTGGCTGGCTTCAGGAACCGGAGCAACAACGGCGGGAGTGATTCGCTCTGTACCCGACACTGTTCTTGTACGCAGTGTTGCTGTTCTTAAAGGGGCCAGCTGGATGGTAGGTGAGATTGCTCAATATCTTCCCGAAGGGCGAGGTGGTTGGCAGGTTGAGACTGACGCCCATTGTGGTGGCTATGCCAAAACAACGCCGGAGCTGCTCGCTTTTATCGAGCAGTTTTCAGCGGAGGCCGGTATACCCCTGGATCAGGTCTATACCGGCAAAATGATGTTTGCTCTTTATAGTGCGGTTATGTCCGGTGAGATAGCTGAAGGCAGTCGTCTTCTGGCTATCCACACCGGCGGGTTGCAGGGGCGCCGCGGGTTAAAGTCAGTGGCTGAGAATCTGGCTTAAAAACAGCTGGGTGCGCTCAGACTCGGGATTGTTAAAGAACGGTTCGGGCGCATTCTCTTCAATAATCTGACCCTCATCCATAAAGATCACCCGGTCTGCCACGGTACGGGCAAAGCCCATCTCGTGGGTTACGCAGATCATCGTCATGCCCTCATCGGCCAGTTCCACCATGACATCCAGCACCTCTTTGATCATCTCCGGATCAAGGGCAGAGGTCGGCTCATCGAACAGCATCACCTGCGGATTCATACAGAGACTACGAGCTATTGCCACCCGTTGCTGCTGACCACCGGAGAGCTGACCGGGGAACTTGTCGGCCTGGTCAGGAATTTGTACCCGTTCCAGATATTGCATGGCGATCTCTTCGGCCTCCTGCCTGGGCATTTTACGAACCCAGATCGGTGCCAGAATGCAATTCTCCAGCACCGTCAGGTGCGGGAACAGGTTGAAGTGCTGGAACACCATGCCGACATCTTTGCGGATATGCTCGATGTTTTTAAGGTCGTTGGTCAGGGTGATACCATTCACATTGATAATACCCTGCTGATGCTTTTCCAGCCGGTTGATGCAGCGAATCATGGTGGATTTGCCGGAGCCAGAAGGGCCGCAAACAACGATTCGCTCCCCTTTTTTAACGGTCAGGTTGATATCTTTGAGCACATGAAAGTTACCGTACCATTTGTTGACGCCTTTCAGCTCAATCATGATTTCGGAATTTTCATCGCGTAGCACATGCTGTTTTTGTTGTTGTTCTTGGTTGTGTACGTGCATAGAGACGACCTTGTTTAATTTTTATGTCCGGTGTCCAGTTTTCGTTCCAGTGCCAGGCTGTAGCGGGACATGCCGAAACAGAATAGCCAGAATACAAAGCTGGTAAATACAAAAGCTTCGGTGGTGATATTGGGCCAGTTCACATCGGCAATACCGGCCTGCATCACCGCCAGCAGATCGAATAGCCCGATAATCAATACAAGACTGGTGTCTTTAAACAGTTGCACAAAGGTATTCACAATGCCGGGAATTGATATCTTCAAGACCTGTGGCATGGTGATTAGCTGCATGCCCTGCCAGTAACTCAGCCCCATAGCATTAGCGGCTTCATACTGGCCCTTCGGGATAGCTTGCAGACCACCACGAATAACCTCAGCAATCAGTGCCGCCTCAAACAGGCTGATGCCGATCATGGCACGTATCAGCTTGTCCATTTCGATATCCCCCGGCACAAACAGGGGCAGCATCACCGAAGCCATAAACAGAATGGTGATCAACGGAACGCCCCGCCAAACTTCGATAAACAGAGTGCAGAATGAGCTGATGGCCGGCATCTCCGAGCGCCGTCCCAGCGCCAGCAGAATGCCGACCGGTAGAGCGATCACCATACCCACCAGAGAGATCACCAGAGTCAGCATCAAGCCGCCCCACCTGTGGGTATCAACAATCTCCAGGCCAAGGCCACCGTAGAGCAGAATAAAACTGGTCAGTGGAAAGCCGGTCAGAAACCAGATACTACCCCAGCGTCGTTTAGGCATCTTGTCCCACAATACCCAGATCAGTACGGCGGTCATTTGGGCAAAGAAGATATTCACTCGCCAGAGCTCGCTGTCCGGATAAAAACCGTAGAGAAACTGCTGAAAGCGGGCGCCGATAAACACCCAGCAAGCTCCACCACTGACGCAGGCATTTTTGTCACTGCCAATAAAGTCAGCCTCCACCAGTGCCCACTGCAACAGAGGAGGAATAGTCCACAACAGAAAGGCCATGCCAAGTAGTGTAAGAATGGTGTTGCCAAAGGATGAAAACAGGTTCTCCCGTAACCAGCCAATAACGCCCCGGTCCGCCGTTGGTGCGGGGCGTGATTCAATAATTTTGTCGTTTATAGCCATAGATATTCCCCTACCGTTCAATCAGAGCCATACGGTTGTTAAACCAGTTCATAAACAGAGAAACATTGATGTTTATAAACAGGTAAACAGCCATGGTCATGACAATAATCTCAATCGCCTGACCGGTCTGGTTGAGAGTGGTGCCCATAAAAACATTCACCAGTTCCGGGTAGCCGATAGCCGTTGCCAGTGATGAATTTTTGATCAGGTTCATGTAGTTGGTCGCCAGTGGCGGAATGACCACCCGCATAGCCTGAGGAATAATGACCAGTCGCATGGTTTTGTTTTCGCTCAACCCGAGGGCGCCGGCGGCCTCCCGCTGACCTTTACTGACGGCTTCAATACCGGAGCGAACATTCTCGGCAATATACGACGCTGTATAGAAAGTCAGGCCAAACAGCAGTGCCATGAGTTCTGGAATAACGGTGATGCCGCCACGGAAGTTAAAACCCTTCAGAACAGGCATTTCCAGTGAGATGGGTTGGCCGGCAATAAAGAAAGCAATAATCGGAAATAGAATTATCAGGCTCAACCCAACCCGGAACGATGGGAATGTCTTTCCGGTTTTTATTTGGCGATTTTTTGCCCAGATAGAGATTCCAATAATCTTGACTATGGCGTAGGCCAGTGCGCCGAAAATCAGCCAGGAACCATGCTCAAAAATCGGTGCCGGAAGGTAGAGGCCGCGTATATTGAGGAATAGACTCTCCCCCAGCGCGATGCTCTGTCGAGGTGATGGCAGCACCTGCAGTACGGCGATATACCAAAACAAAATTTGCAGCAGCACCGGAATATTACGGAAGATTTCGATGTAGACACCGCACAGACGAGAGGTCAACCAGTTGTGCGACAGTCGCCCGACACCTACAAGAAAGCCGACAATGGTGGAGGTAATAATTCCCAGTGTGGCCACCAGAATGGTGTTTAGCAGACCAACGATAAAGGTTTTGCCAAAAGTGTGGGTTTCGTCATATTCCACCAGGCTCTGCAAAATCCCGAAACCTGCTTCCTGGTTCAGGAAGTCAAACCCTGTGGTAATTCCCCGCTGTTCAAGGTTTTGGTTGGTGTTGGTGATAATGGTTGAGACCAGGAAAAATAGCAGCCCGATAAACAGCAACTGGAAAACAATGTTGCGGACTTTCGAGTCATACCAGAAGAGCATTATTTTTTTCGACACGATAATAGTCAGCCTTTTTATAACTAAAACTTTATAAATAGAACCCTTATAAACCGAACCCTTATAAACAGAACCGTTTTGAATCGAAGAGAGACAAAAAAGGAGGAAAAGGACAGTCGCCTGCCTCCACCTCCTGTTTTTTGGCTTAACGGAATGGCGGAACGTACTGAATACCGCCGTCTTTCCAGAGTGCATTCAGACCGCGCTGAATCTTAAGCGGAGAGCCGTTCCCTATGGTGCGCTCAAACATCTCACCATAGTTGCCTACCTGCTTAACCACTTGGTAAGCAAAATCATCAGGAATACCCATCGCCTTGCCCCCAGGACCATTCTTGCCGACAAAGCGGGAGATGGCGGGGATATCGCCCTTCATCATTTTATCGATATTGGTGGAGGTTAGCCCCAGCTCTTCCGCTTCCAGCAGTGCGTAGAGGGACCATTTGGTGATATTGAACCACTGGTCATCCCCCTGACGTACGACAGGCCCAAGAGGCTCTTTGGAGATGATCTCGGGTAAAATGATAACGTCGCCTGGTTTGGCCAGTTTGGAGCGTTGAGCATAGAGCTGGGACTGGTCGGAGGTAAACACATCGCAGCGACCTGACTCAAAGCCTTGAATGGTTTGGGCCGTGGTATCGAAGACCAGGGGCTCATAATCCATCTTGTGCTCGCGGAAGTAGTCGGCCATGTTCAGCTCGGTAGTGGTGCCGGCCTGGATGCAGATGGTTGCTCCATCCAGCTCTTTGGCACTGGCGACTCCCAGCTTCTTGCTAACCATAAAACCCTGACCATCGTAGTAAGTAACACCAACAAAATTCAAGCCAAGGGCGGTGTCACGGGTCTGGGTCCAGGTGGTGTTGCGGGAGAGCACATCAATTTCGCCGGATTGTAAGGCGGTAAAACGCTCTTTGGCGGTCAGAGGAATGAATTTGACCTTGTTGGCATCGCCCAGAGTTGCGGCGGCTACTGCACGACAGTAGTCCACATCTATTCCGGTCCAGTTGCCCTTGTCATCGGGGCTGGAGAAGCCGGGAATACCCGTATTTACCCCGCAGGAGAGGTAACCACGCTCTTTGATCATATCAAGAGTATCGGCTTGCACCAGGCCGGAAGCAGCAGTTAATGCCAGAGCGGCACTTATCAATTGCAGTGCTTTCTTCATACACATTACTTCTCATTTTTATAATTATTTTGGGACGCTGCCTGTTGGCCGTTTGTCCATTTTTGTGTCTGGGCACGGAAAATAATGTACCAATTCGTGGCAGAAGTGACCAATAAAAATTGTCTGGTCAGCCATGATCGGGGCGGTCGAATTTATGGAGAAACTTTAAAAGTAAGCTGTTTGGCTGGAGGGAAGGAAGGCCAGAAGGAACTTTAGGCAGAGTCTGGGGTCAATAGACACAATGATCGGGGGGCAGTCTGAGTTATTGGTAGTGTTTTCCAAAACGGTTTATTTACGGATAGATTCCCCAAAATGTAAGGAAATTCAAATGAAAAAGAAAATATCTATGGGTATTGTCTTGGCACTGTCAACGACGATTATCTTTAGCAGCGGTATTCATGCAGTGAGTCACTCTGACACAGAGAGTGATGATACACCCTCAGGCGATCAGAACAGACGCGAGCAAAGTCAAAGTGTGTCCACGATTGTTCTTGCCGGTCATGGTATTGAACTCTACAACCTGGGTCGTAATCGTCAGGTTAATTTTTTCTCCGTTTACGACAAAAACGGGCCAGGAAAGGATGGCAAAGGTGTCTGGAGTAGCTATCATCTGCCAAAGCTAAAGGATGGTAGTGAGGCTTGCCCTATTGTTTGTGTGCCTTACATGCATAAGGATGGAACCATTTATATCGGTGGTGCTGGAGGTGTACTTAGCCGACTGACTCCAAACTACGATACTAAAGGAAGAGTTGGCTCTTACTCTCACAGTTATGCACTTTTCGATAAGACTTTAATGGACAGTGGAACCCCGCCGAATTTTGTTGATAACACCAAAAACGCTGAGCTGATGGCTATTGATAACGACCTTGTTGAAGGAATTGATATCAATATTCTTCGTCAGGTTGACGGGCAGTTAGAGTCACGTCCCCTGTTTCATGCGTATTCAAATAAATTAGATGATTTTCACATGCTTGAAGAGCAAGGTTTACTTACCAAAGATGAAAAAAATAAGTTGTGGACCAAAGAAAAATACACAATCGATGGAAAAAGATACTCCATTGGTCAAGCGACAAAAGAGCTTGCTACGTTAGCTAAAGAGCTTGCCACGTTAGCTAATAAAGATAGAAGCCAGCCATCCGATAGTGATGGTGACCTCGAAGAGCGTTTCAATAAATATGTTAACGGGTTTCGTTATAAAGATGGCCCCGCGAAAGTAGAAAGCATAAAAATCTGGGAACGAAATAACCAGCATTATAAAAATAATGATTATGGTGCTTTAGACGCGGCGAATGATCTTATGTCGGATCTTTCTGAAGAGTGGGAAAATAAACTTTATATTTATAAAGAAGAAAAACAAAAGTGGAAGATGAAAATATACGATGAGCGTCTTCCTGTTTATCGTGTAAATATATCTGAAATCCCCGGAAACAAAGAGCAGTTGATAGTCTCTGTTATGGGGCATATCTTCCGGCTGAACCATAAGAGTCAGTCTCTGAGCTTTATTGGCTCCACTCCACAGGGATGCAGTCGTCGAGTTGATAATAGAGGTCTGATTGCCTTTGATGAAAACACGTTTCTTGTCGGTGATATGGGAACAGGAGATTCGTCTCGTTGCACAGAATCACTACGTTTTGTGGTAGACAAGAAAAATGATGCCATAGAAAACAGTGATGAACTAACAGGCCCGTTACTGGAAGAGCTGTCGAAGGAATGGGGTGGCAACACTTCACCCAGAGTTAAGAGCATGACTGCTGGTTATTATAATTGTCCTCCCGCTGAAGGCGATGTGTGTGCGACAGTGTCTTTGCGTACCAAGCATGCTGGCAATGATATCGTGCAGGCCGATATCCGCATCAAGGACGGGGTGTTAACCGTTAACAACAAGAAGACCTATACGGCAGAGTACAACAACCGTGAATATATGTCGGCAGTCGGTAAGACACTGATGTTTAGTCTGGAAACCGAGGACTTTGCCCGTATTGTCCATGGTTTGAGTCCGATCAAGGATCGGCCAGAATATCGCTCCTATTTGAGCGTAGAAACGCTGACCCCTACTTCGACAAAAGATCAGGGTAAAGGTGAATCCGTTGAAAAGAACGAAATCCCTCCTTTGCCCGAATGGGTACCCTACACAGGCTGGGGTTACGACGGTATTTTTGCTCGCTGATAAAGCACTGATAAAAAAACGCCCGTGCAGTTAAAAACTGTGCGGGCGTTTTTATTGGACTTATTGCTTGAATCCAGCGTTAACTAAAATATCTGGCAAGGCCATCGAGCAGCATTTGCACCGAGAGCATGACCAGTATCATACCCATTAGACGCTCACAGGCCATGAGTCCTCGTTCACCGAGCACCCTGAAAATGCGTGGCGCACTAAGCAGAATAAAGGAACTGACAGCCCAGGCTCCCACTGCGGCCATAGCCCATGACAGGTTCATATCCGGCTTGCGATTGGCCAGTAGCATTAATGAGGCCAGCAGGGACGGCCCCGCAATCAGAGGGATTGCCAGAGGAACAATAAACGGCTCTTCACTGGTTTTTTCTGTATTGGATTGTGTTTTTGGAGATGGGAAGATCATACGAATAGCGATAATAAACAGAATAATACCGCCAGAAATACTGACTGTCTCTGTTCTCAGGTTCATGAAGTCGAGAATGCCCTGACCACCGAACAGGAACAGCATCATCACAAACAGAGCAATTAATAGCTCACGAATAATAATGTGTTTTTGTCGTTTAGCCGGTATATTTTTGAGAATGGACATAAATATCGGCAGATTGCCAAGAGGGTCCATAATCAGAAACAGCGTTATCGCTGCACTCCAAATTTCCATAACTGCTTGTTCCTCATCTTTTGGTACGTTGCCGGCGCTATTGGCGGGCAGAGATAAAAATGGGCAATTGTGCCTTAATGGTAAGGTTGCTGGGTAGAGGCTTTTGCGCCTCCATTATTAGCGGGGGCGTACTTGCGTTGGAAAACAGTTTTCATGGTATCTCATGTTGGGATATGCGAAGCTGTTTAAAAATTTTATAAAAATAATAAATTTTGCTTGGTTCTTAGATGTAACCACGAAGCATGGAGACGCTCATGGATGCATTTTTAAAGGCTCAAACCCTCTCCAAATCCTCAGAACTAATTACTGAACAGAACCCAACCGGGACAGACGGTTTTGAGTTTGTCGAGTTTGCAACCGCAGATCCTCGCGATTTGGAGATTCTGTTTTCAGCTCTTGGTTTTAAGGCTATTGCCAAACATTGTTCCCGGCAGGTAACACTCTGGCGACAGGGTGATATTAATTTTCTGATCAACGCTGAACCCGAGGGTTTCAGTCACGAATTCATGGAACACCACGGTCCCAGTGCCTGTGCCATGGCATTTCGAGTTGCTGATGCCCGTCATGCCTTTGAGCGAGCAGTAAAAATGGGTGCCAGCCCACTGCCATTCAGTGCCGGACCGATGGAACTCAATATCCCCGGAATAGAAGGCATTGGTGGTGCGCATATCTATTTTATTGACCGGTATGGTGAAAAAGAGTCGATCTACGACATCGACTTTGAGCTTATTGAGGGTGTCGATCAAAATCACTCCGGTGTTGGTCTGCTGGATATTGATCATCTAACCCACAACGTCTATCGCGGTAATATGAATCGTTGGGCTGCGTTTTACGAGCATTACTTTAGCTTCAAACAGATTCGTTACTTTGATATAGAAGGCAAGCTGACCGGTTTGAAATCCCGCGCCATGACCAGCCCCTGTGGCAAAATTCGCATTCCCATCAATGAGTCCTCGGACGACAAAAGTCAGATTGAGGAGTTTCTCCATATCTATAAAGGCGAAGGCATACAGCATATCGCTCTGTCTACGGGTGATATCTTCCAGACTGTGCAATCGCTCAAGAGTGCCGGCATGAAATTTATGCCGCCACCGCCGGATGCTTATTACCAAAATCTTGATAAGCGTCTGCCTGGTCATGGGGAAGATATCGGGGCTTTGAAAGAGCATGGCATTCTGATAGATGGTGATGGGCAGGGCGGCGTATTACTGCAGATATTCACAGATACGGTTATCGGGCCGATCTTTTTCGAAGTGATCCAGCGCAAAGGTGATGAGGGTTTTGGCGAAGGTAACTTTAAGGCCCTGTTCGAGAGTATTGAGCAGGATCAGATCCAGCGAGGAGTGCTCTCTGTAGACAACGTAGCAGACAGTGACCAAGGGGATTTTCTGGATAGCGATGATGCAGGACAACAATCATGAAGAGTTCATCCTATACTGCCAAAGAACCAGATAGTGATGGCATAATTTGCTATTCTGACGCTGAAAATGAGATGTGGAGTCAACTGGTTGAACGACAGATGATGCTTATTCCGGGGCGTGCCTGTCAGGAGTACCAGGATGGTATAGAGCGTTTGAAGCTGCCTAATGATCGTATTCCGCAATTGCCCGAACTGAGCAAAAAGCTTATGGCTGCCACGGGCTGGCAGGTAGAGCGGGTGCCGGCACTGATCAGCTTTGATCGCTTTTTCTCACTGCTGGCGGATAAAAAGTTTCCTGTCGCAACTTTTATTCGCAGGCCGGAGGATATGAACTACCTGACGGAGCCAGACATTTTCCATGAGGTGTTCGGCCATTGTCCTTTATTGACCAATCCAGCCTTTGCTGAATTTACTCATATGTACGGAAACCTGGGCAAAAATGCAGATCCGCAGCAACGAGTCTATCTGGCGAGGCTGTACTGGTTCACTGTGGAATTCGGTCTTATCAATACGCCACAGGGGTTGCGTATATACGGCGGCGGAATTCTTTCCAGCCCGAAAGAAACGCTCTGGAGTTTGGAAAGTATTGCCCCGAGACGTGAAGCTTTTGACCCTGTTCTGATACTGAGAACACCCTATCGCATCGATATTCTGCAACCTCTGTATTATGTAGTAGACCGGATCAGTACGCTGAACAATCTGGCGCAGGAGGACATAATGTTGATGGTCTCCGAGGCTCGTCAGACCGGCCTGCTGCCATCGCTTTTTACCAATGACTAGCTTTGCCAAAAACGTTATCAAATATTAGCTACCAGTGAATAGTCACCAATAAGTAGGTGGAGATTATGAGTGAATTAAGTCAAGCCCATTGCGAAGCCTGTCAGGCTGATGCGCCCAAGGTCACCGAGAAAGAAATGGCCGGGCTGATGAATAAAGTCAGCGACTGGGATATTGAAACCCGTGACGGGGTCCTCCAGCTGGAAAAAATGTACCGCTTCAGAAATTTCCAGGATGCCCTGACATTTACCAACCGGGTTGGCGATATCGCTGAAGCAGAGGGTCATCATCCGGCACTACTGACCGAGTGGGGAAAAGTGACGGTGACTTGGTGGACCCACAAAATCAAAGGGCTGCATAGAAATGATTTCATCATGGCAGCCCGCACCGATGAGGTGTTAAACAGCTAAGCGTCGGACTTATGAAGAACAATAATAAATACAACGTTGGCCTGCCTGTTCGGGAAGGAGAAACCTCCCGTCAGGCCCATTGTGACCTACCGGCCGGAACCTGTGAAAGGGAGCTCGGCCGTGAAGGTTTTTTTGGCCCGGTCACCCATATGCACCATCGGCACCCACCGACAGCATGGGAGAAGTGGGAAGGCCCACTGCGTCCACGCGCCTTCGACTTGAATAAGCTGCATTCGGAGGCGATCAGCCCCTGGCTCTCTTCGCCCTTACTCTATAACCGGGATGTACGACTGCGGTTTTGGAACATCAAACGTGACATGGAGTATCTGGTACGCAACAGTGATGGTGATGAACTGCTGTTTGTCCACAAGGGGGCTGGTGATTTCTTCTGTGATTATGGGCACCTGTCGTTTCGTGATGGGGATTTTCTGGTTGTTCCCCGAGGGACTGCATGGCGTATTGAAGTCTCGGAGCCCTGCTGTTTTCTGATGGTGGAGAACACCGACGGCATTTTCACCCTGCCCGACAAAGGTATCACTGGCTATAACGCCATCTTTGATCCGGCCTGTCTGGATCATCCAAAAATCAATGAGCGCTTCCTTGCCCAGCAGGATGAAAGCCCCTGGAAAATCTATATCAAGCGGGAAGGTCATATATCCAAAGTCACCTATCCGTTCAACCCGCTGGATGCTATTGGTTGGCATGGCACCAATATGGTGTTGCGAATGAACTGGCGGGATATACGTCCGTTAATGAGTCATCGTTATCATCTGCCACCCTCGGTACATACGACATTTGTCGGTTCAGGATTGGCAATTTGCACCTTTGTTCCCCGTCCTATCGAGACCGATCCCGGGGCATTGAAAGTCCCGTTTTTCCATAGCAATGATGACTTCGATGAGGTCATTTTCTACCACAAGGGCAGCTTCTTCAGCAGAGATCATATTGAGCCGGGCATGATGACTTTTCATCCCTGTGGCTTTCCCCACGGCCCCCACCCCAAAGCGCTGGAGAAAAGCCAGAAAAAGCCGGCCAGTGATACCGATGAGGTCGCAGTAATGATTGACTCCCGTCGTCCTCTAAAGATGGTAGATACGCTTTGGCCGGTAGAGGACAAGGAATATGTCAATTCCTGGAAAACCGAGCCTGCCAAAAAGAAAAAGGGGAAATAGTCAATGAAGCTGGGAACGCTAAAAGCGGGGCGCGATGGTCGGTTGGTCGTTGTCTCCCGTGATCTTTCCCGAATGGTAGAGGCATCCGGTATAGCCAATACCCTGCAGCAGGCGCTGGATAACTGGGAGCGTGTTGCTCCGATTCTGCAGCAAATTTATGACAAGTTGAGCGACGGTAATTGGCCTGCCGCGAAACCATTTGATCCCCGTCGTATGGCGGCTCCCCTGCCCAGAGCTTTCCAGTGGTTGGACGGCAGTGCCTACGTGAATCACGTTGAGTTGGTTCGCAAGGCTCGCGGTGCCGAGATGCCGGAGTCTTTCTGGACTGATCCTCTGATGTATCAGGGTGGTTCGGACCAGATGCTTGGCCCCTGTGATGATATTGTCTCTGCCAGTGAAGAGTGGGGTCTCGATCTGGAGGCTGAGGTTGTCGTTATTACTGACGATGTTCCCATGGGCTGTCAGGCCGATGAGGCTGAAAAATATATTCGGTTGATTGGGCTGGTAAACGACGTCTCGCTCAGAAACCTGATTCCCGCAGAGCTGGCCAAGGGCTTTGGCTTTATGCAAAGCAAACCGTCGTCCAGTTTTGCTCCTGTGTTTGTAACCCCGGATGAATTAGGCAATAACTGGTGCAACGGCATGATTCACAGACCGCTGACCGTACATCGAAATGGTGAGCTGTTTGGCGCTCCGGATTGTGCGACAGATATGACCTTCAATTTTTTTCAGTTGCTATCTCATGCCGTAAAAACACGCAGTCTGGGCGCGGGCAGCATCATTGGCTCAGGCACAATCTCCAATCTTGATCGCAGCGTAGGCTCTTGCTGTATCGCAGAAAAGCGAATGCTGGAAACCTTGGCGCAGGGCAGCCCACAGACCCGTTTTTTAAGCTCTGGAGAACGGGTGCGGATAGAGATGTTTGATGAAAATGGTCAAAGCATTTTTGGTGCAGTAGACCAAAAAGTTAGTGCATCAGAAAGTTAAACATGATCGGATAGTCTGTTCCTTTGAGAGCGCTTTATTGAGAGAGAGTACCGATGAAAATTTGGGTTGATGCAGATGCCTGCCCCAATATGATTAAAGAGATTTTGTTCAAGGCCGCCCTGCGTACCCAGACTGAACTGGTGTTGGTGGCCAATCAATATCTGCGTACTCCGCCCAGTCCGTTGATCACTGCTGTACAGGTTCCCGCAGGGTTTGATGTTGCCGACGGCCACATCGTTCAAGGGTGTGAAGTGGGTGATCTGGTGATCACAGCAGACATTCCCCTGGCCGCAGAAATTCTGAAGAAGAATGCCCATGCGCTGAATCCAAGGGGTGAGTTCTACGACCAGGAGAACATACGTCACCGGTTAGCCATGCGTAATTTTATGGAAGAGATGCGCAGTACCGGACAGGTCAGTGGCGGCCCGCCACCGCTGGGCAACCGGGATAAGATGGTGTTTGCCAATGCGCTTGATCGTTTTTTAGCCAGTGCGGCCAGATAGTCTGAAAATAAAAACAGGAGACCCGATATGAAGCTGTACGACTATTTTCGTTCATCTGCCGCATTTCGGGTGCGCATTGCTTTAAACCTTAAAGGGCTGAGTTGCGAGCAGATTCCGGTTGATTTACGTCTGGCCGAGCAGAGTCAGGCTGATTACACCGCAATTAATCCACAGGGTTTAGTTCCGGCACTGGTTGTGGACAAGGGCATTCTTAACCAGTCTCTGGCGATTATCGAATGGCTGGAGGAGAGTTATCCACAATCGCCACTGCTTCCTGAGTCGGCATGGGACAGAGCGCGAGTCCGGGCTATGGCTTACACGGTTGCCTGTGATATTCATCCCCTCAATAATTTACGGGTATTGAATTATCTCAAGGGTGAGCTGGATGTTTCAGAAGAAGAGAAAATGGCGTGGTATCACCACTGGATACACGAGGGTTTTCAGGCGCTGGAGCAACAGGTAGAAGCCGCACCATTCTGTTTTGGCTCCCAACCAACAATGGCAGATCTTTGCCTGGTACCCCAGATCTACAACGCCATCCGCTTTAAAGTTGATTTGACCCATTATCCTCGCCTGACCAGCATTTGGGAGTACTGCATGAGCCTTAAAGAGTTTGGCAGTGCTGCGCCGGAGTAATGGCCTGTTGACTCCGTGACTGCTCCCCGCCCTATCGGGGTCACCGGTACGCAGGGTTTTAGAGCAGGCATGAATTGGAGCCTCAGTCCTCCTTCCAGACCAAAATAAAAGGAGCAGCTGAAAGGAAACTTGCGTAATGTCCCTCTTCAGCTATTTCTATGGGGGCTAATACCCGACTCATAATGGAGCCAGCCGTTGTAATCAAAAGAGGGAGTTAAAGCGGGGAGTTAAAACGGGGAGTTAAAGCGGGGAGTTAAAGCGGGGAGTTAAAACGGAGAGGCGCGGATAAATATCACAGGCAGTCTTATGGCAGATCGAGCATTACAGATCCTTCAAAATGTATTCGGATACGATGAGTTTCGCTCTTACCAGCAAGCGATCATCCACAATGTATTGAATCATAATGATACCCTGGCCGTTATGCCCACCGGCGGCGGCAAGTCGGTCTGTTATCAAATTCCGGCGCTGATTTTCCCCGGGCTCACGCTGGTCATATCGCCATTGATTTCATTAATGGAAGATCAGGTAAGCCAGCTCAAGGCGCTTGGGGTGCAGGCGGCATTGCTTAACAGCACACTGACCCGTGCGGAATATCAAAACACCCTGTCCATGATTAGCAGTGGCACCATCAAGCTATTGTACATGGCCCCTGAAACACTGATGCTGGATCGGACGCGGGATCTGCTGACCTCCCTGCGTGTTGATTGTTTAACCATTGATGAAGCCCACTGTATATCCGAGTGGGGGCATGATTTTCGCCCTGAATACAGGCAGTTGGCGGAGGTGAGAAAAACATTTCCCGAGGCCGTCTGTATCGCTCTGACGGCGACTGCCACCCCAAGGGTTCAGCAGGATATTAAAAATATTCTGATGATAGCGGGCCCCAACGAATTTATTGCCAGTTTTGATCGCACCAACCTGTTTTTACAGGTCTCTGAGAAAAAGAATCCGGTTGCTCAAACTCTCGGACTGATTGACAGATTTAAAAACCGGTCTGGCATTATCTACTGCAATTCCCGGAAACAAGTGGACGAATTGACACAGATATTAAATGAGAATGGCTGTTCAGTCGCCTCGTATCATGCCGGGTTATCCAATGAAATCAGGAAAGCGAATCAGGCCGCCTTTATTCGGGATGATATTCAGGTAATCGTTGCGACTATTGCCTTTGGTATGGGCATTAATAAATCGAATGTCCGTTTTGTTCTGCATTACGATATGCCTCAAAATATTGAGAGTTACTACCAGCAAATTGGTCGCGCAGGGCGAGATGGTTTATCGGCCCATTGCCAGTTTTTGTTCAGTTATGGGGATATCCAGAAGGTCAAATTCTTTATCAGCCAGAAAGTTGCATCCGAGCAGCGGGTGGCCAATCTGCACCTGAATGCCCTGATCGGTTTTGCTGAAACCGAGATGTGCCGAAGAGTGCCTCTGTTACATTATTTCGGGGAGAAATACAGCGCAGAAAAGTGCAACCTTTGTGATAACTGTCTATCTGAAGATCGCCCCCTGATCGATGTCACCGTCCCAGCGCAAAAATTTCTTTCTTGCATGTATCGTACCGGGCAAATGTTCGGTTCCGCCCATGTGATCGATATACTGAGGGGCTCAAAATCCAAAAAGGTGATTGAAAAGCGACACGACCAGCTCTCAACGTACGGTATTGGTAGTGAGCTTTCCAAATCACAGTGGATACAGTTATCCCGCAGTCTTATTCAAAAGGGGCTGATTGTTCAGGATCAGGAGTTTGGTAGCCTGAAGCTGACCCATGTTGCACGCTCAGTATTGAAAGGAGAGCAACAGGTCGAGATCAGGCTTGCAGAAAAACGGGACATTCCGGAAAAGGCTTCCGCCAACAAACAGAGTGATCTCGATTACAACCGGGAGCTGTTTGAACACTTGAGGGCCTGCCGAAAATCTTTGGCAGATCGGGAGAATGTACCACCTTATGTGGTTTTCTCTGATAAAGCCCTGGTGGAAATGTCAGCTTACTTTCCTCAGTCACAGGAGAGTCTGCTGCAAATTAATGGTGTTGGTAGCGTCAAGCTGGATCGCTATGGCGATGCTTTCCTGCAGGTCATCACCGACTTTTGTCAGGCGCATCAGATTGCTGAAATCGTCAGACACAGCCCTACCTCTACAACGTTGAATTCCCCTCGAACGACCGGAGAGAGAGCCAACCGGGCAAAGCCCCGACATGTTGTGGTGGGTGAAAAGTTTTGTCAGGGCCAGTCTCTGGAGGCCATTCAGAGTGAGTTCAACCTGAAGTTCAACACTTTGCTGAGTCATCTGCACAAGTACCAGATGGAAGAGGGGCGTCTGCCAAAAAGTGATGCCTTTTTGCTGAAATCCAAACTGTCCCCTGAGCTGTTGAAGAGGGTAGTGCAGGCCTTTAGAGAGAATGGCGCTGAGCGATTACGTCCGGTGTTTAAGGTGTTCCAGGAGGCTGTGAGTTACGATGAATTGCATCTTATCAGGCTCCATTATCTTGTTCATCATGGTGCGTAGTTCCTGCCTGCCCAGTGGGGCGTGAACTTATCTATTGCTGGTTTCCTACTCATATTTCCTCTAAATGCTTATCTTTCAGGTTCACATAGATGTTTGAGGAGTAGAGAAAAAACTTCCGCTCTTCCTCAGTAAGTGGTCGCGCCTGCCGTGCCGGGCTGCCCATGTAGAGAAAACCACTTTCCAGATGGGAACCGGGAGTCACCATCGCTCCAGCAGCCAGCAAAACCTCGGATTCGATAACCGCACCATCCATCACGATTGCTCCCATTCCTATAAGTACGCAGTCGTGTATTGTGCAGCCGTGCAGGGTGACGTTATGGCCAACAGTCACATCGTTACCTATATGAAGGGGAAAGCCTTGGGGATTGTGGGCGCTTATATGGGTGTTATGGAGTACGCTACCATCCTGGATATTGGTGCGCTCGCCGATACGAATCTCATGAACATCTCCGCGAATTACGGTACAAGGCCAGACTGAGCAGTCCGCCCCCATCACCACATCTCCCAACACAACCGCAGAGTCATCGATGAAGACATTGCTACCAAGTACGGGGGTTTTACCTTGAAAACTGCGAATTGTCATACTCTTGTGTTCTCGGTTTTAATTGTGGGCTTATGAGGGTAACACATGAGTTCTTCTCTCCCTCTCCCCGAGGATTTTGTCACCTTTCTGAACCGTGCCGAGGGCGCCAAACTGATGGCAACTCTGGGCTGGATTCGTTAAGAACGGATATCAGCAGACCTGCGCCTATTCACTTACGTGTTGGCACAGGACTATGATGGATGTCTCAATCCCCATAAAACTTGAAAAAAACGCTATTCATCGCCATTTATCTCTTGGTTATTAAAGCATTAAATGATGGTTATTAAAGCGTTAAATGAGCGCCCAAGGAGAGAACATGACCAACCCCCTTATAAAACAAGACGCCCTGCCCCGCTTCTCAGCAATTAAAGCTGAACATATTGCTCCAGCAATCGACCAGTTACTCAGGCAGTCACGGGAGGGAATCGAAGCCTTGTTGGAGGAGGGCAAACAGTATTCCTGGGTTAATTTGCAGGAACCGATGGATGCTCTGGATGAACAGCTCAGTTGTGCATGGTCGCCGGTTTCTCACATGAACGCTGTCGTTAACAGTGAAAAACTGCGGGAGGCGTACAACGGCTGTCTGCCAAAACTGTCTGAGTTTGGCACCTGGGTGGGTCAGAACAAGGCGTTGTTTGAAGCGTATAAGCAGATTGCCGAAGGCGAAGAGTACCAAACGCTGGATGAAGCCCAGCGCAAGGTTATTGATAATGCCATGCGCGACTTTCACCTTGCTGGTGTTGATCTCCCTGACGAGAAGAAAAAGCGTTTCGTTGAGCTGAGCATCAAACTGTCCGGGCTGACCAGCAGTTATTCTGACCGGGTGCTCGATGCCACTATGGCATGGAGTAAACTGGTCACCAACGAAAGTGAGCTGGCCGGCCTGCCGGAAAGTGCCCTCGCCGGTGCCAAACAGCTCGCGCTGATCAAGGGCCACGATGAAGGCTGGCTGCTCAATCTCGATTTCCCCTGCTACTTCCCAATTATGAGTTACTGCGAAAATCGTGCGCTCCGGGAAGAGATGTACACCGCTTATGTCACCCGTGCCTCCGGGCAGGGGCCCAATGCCGGTGAATTTGATAACAGCGAAACCATGAAAGAGATTATGGCAGCCCGTGTGGAGCTCGCTGAATTGCTCGGTTTTAACAGTTACGCCGACTACTCGCTGGCGACCAAAATGGCCTCCACTCCGAACGAGGTCCTGGGCTTTCTTAACGATTTCGCGGCCCGCTGCAAGCCTCAGGCAGAAAAAGAGCTGGCGGAACTGAAAGCCTTCGCCAAAGTGGAGTTCGATGTTGGCGAACTCTCGGCCTGGGATATTGGCTTCTACGCCGAGAAACTGCGCCAGCAGCGTTACGCCATCAGTCAGGAAGAGCTGCGGCCCTGGTTCCCGGCCGGTAAAGTTATCAATGGTATGTTTGAAGTGGTCAGTCGTCTGTATGGCATCAACTTCAAGGCTGTTGACGGTGTGGATACCTGGCACAAGGACGTACAGTTCTTTGATATCGAGCGTGATGGCGAGGTGATTGGCCGCTTCTATCTTGATCTCTATGCCCGTGAACACAAGCGCGGCGGTGCCTGGATGGCCGACTGTCACAACCGTCGTAAGGTAAACGACACAATCGAAACACCGGTTGCCTTCCTGACTTGTAACTTCACGCCACCAGTAGGCGACAAACCGGCACTGCTCACCCATGACGAAGTCGTCACCCTGTTCCATGAGTTTGGTCACGGTCTGCACCATATGCTGACCCGTGTTGATTATTCTGGCGTGTCTGGCATCAACGGTGTGCCATGGGATGCGGTGGAACTGCCCAGCCAGTTTATGGAGAACTGGTGCTGGGAGAAGGAGGCGCTGGCGGTAATCTCCGGGCACTTTGAAACGGGTGAGCCTCTGCCTGATGAAAAGCTGGAAAAGATGCTGGCGGCGAAAAACTTCCAGTCGGCTATGATGCTGGTGCGTCAGCTGGAGTTTTCCCTGTTTGATTTCCGTCTCCACAACACTTGGAAGGACGGTATGGATATCCAGAAGGTTCTGGATGAAGTACGCAGCGAGGTTTCAGTTATTACTCCGCCAGTGTTCAACCGCTTCCAGAACAGCTTCTCCCATATCTTTGCCGGCGGCTATGCGGCAGGTTATTACAGTTATCTGTGGGCAGAAGTGCTCTCTGCGGATGCGTTCTCCAAATTTGAGGAGGATGGCATTTTTAATCGTGAAACCGGTAAGCTGTTCCTCCATGAAATTTTGGAGCGTGGTGGTTCCCGTGAGCCGACGGATATGTTTATAGCTTTCCGTGGTCGTAAGCCGGAGATTGATGCGCTCTTACGTCATAAGGGCATTACCGGTTAATAACTGTTTTTTTAACGTCGGACAACTCACCGGTTGTCCGATGCTGTTTTTACCGATCAAAGCCACTAAAATAACAAGACAATAGTCGTTAATTATCCTGTGGGGGGAATATGAAAAAACGTTTTATTGCCGGTGCTATTTGTCCATCCTGTGGTGAGATGGATCGACTGGTTATGTATGAAGATCAAGGGGTTATCTTAATAGAGTGCGTTGCCTGCGCTTTTCGTGATAGTAATAGACGTGATAGTCAGGATAAAGTTGAAGAACGTGATGTTAAAAACGACGATGTTTCACCTATAAAGATCCTTTCCTGATTTTTCTGTAATATATTTTAAGGTAGGTCAGTGAAATATGAAATAGTGGGCTAATCTCCTTTATCACTATTAGAGGAGGTGATGTATGTCTTTCAGAAAAATACTCATAGTTCCCTTGCTGGCGGGATGGGCTTTGTCAGGAATAGACTTGCTCTGGGCGGGGGTGGGAGATCCAGCTGCGATGCCCCTAGGGACAGAAACTGGCGACAGCACTGGCAATCAGTCATCAATGGTTGGCCCTGGAGAAAAGAAGCGCCGGGTAGGACTTCGGGCCGATGATAACCGGGGAGCGCAGGGAGATAAGGGGGCGACATCTAGTTCGAAGAAAGTGCTGACAGAGGGGCAAGTAGATGAAGATAAGGATAATGATCTCGGCCGCTCCCCTGTTGCGGTATCAGATAATCAGGATTCTGAAGAACAATTGCCCTCATCTGTAGGTTCGGTGAATACTGGAGAGCAAGATTCTGCCAAAGTTGCCGATCCTAAGCTGGTTCCAGACATATCAGCATTTACAGGTGATATAAAATTTTCGAAACAATTTCTAGATGTTATAGTTCCATACAACCATAAAGGGCAGATAGTCGTTGGTAAATTGAGTGATGAGCGTGATGAGCGTGATGAGCGTGATGAGAGTGATGAGAGTGTCGAGAAAGTCTATCTACAAATCGTGCCAAATAATAAGGATATATCTCAGGAATCAGAAAGTCGGAATACATATGAATTAACACCTGATGAAAATGGTATTCTTAATCTCAAACTGGGAGGAACACTCTCTTTTGAGGGCAAGGAAGATTTTTATACATTTATCTTTTTGGATGGTAGTGGAGATTTGCTGGGGACAAGCAGCTGTTTAGCGTTACAAAAGAATTCGAAAAATCATCTTATTGTGGTTGAACAAAAATCGACTGGAGAATTAATGAACACAACGCGTCCGTTCCTCAGTGAGGAACTTCTTCAAAAAGTTGAAAATAAAGCAAAAGAAGATGACGTTGTTGTTTTTGTTGTAGAGAACATTGAAAGTGATAAAATTTCTGAAGTGAAAGAAAGATTCCCGAATAACACTGTGCTGATTACGAAAAATGCCGAATCTTGTTTGACAGATGAAGTGGGTGAAGAAAGTTATGAAAGGCAGGTAAGATTGATTACTGAAAACAAAACCTATACTTGGAAAAATACTTTTGATGTGGTTGACGATGAGGAAGTGCATAGCCTATCTGATGCAATTCCAGATGATGGTTCAATAACAACGACAGAAGCTGAAAATACTGTGGATCCAGTGGCTGAATCTGCACAAGAACCTGAATCAAAATCTTCTCCTGCACCCACCCCTATCGCTGCTCCCATTAAACCTAAACATGACCCTAACCTCGATATTGGTGATAATGACCGTGTAAGAGGTGTCCCTACAGAACGCACCACTGCCAGCAGCAAGGAATCGGATGTAATCAAGCAACCGAACGTTGAGGAGCAATCGAAAAACAGTGATAAGATCGGCACTTCTACCGAGCCGCAAGACGGTGATTATGGTACTTACACTGGAACCTAACGACTAGTGCTGCAAAGCTCACATAGCCATACCACCGTCATTCCCGCGAAGGCGGGAATCCACCGCACAATGGACTTCCGCCTTCGCGGAAGTGACGACAATGATATTGGTATGGGTTTTCACGCTGTACGGCGCTAGAAAGTGCCGTAACTTTGATAGAGCCGGTTAGTCAGTAAACCGGCTCTATCCCATTTTGTTTTTGCTTCTATCACATTTTTAAATTCCGGGTAAGCTTGCCAAAATTGGTTGTAACTGGCGTACAGGGCGTAAGGAAGATAGTAGCGCCCATTCAGATCGAGCACAGTGTCGATCAGCTCTCTGGTGGCGTTTTGCATTCTGGTATTTGAGGTTTCGTTGTCGGGCAGGTTGATAAACAGCACAACGGCAAAGCGATCTTCCGGTGCATAAGGAAGAAGTGAATCTCTGTCGGCATTGACCTTGCGGATCGTCGCGTTTATCAGGGTGAAGTACGAGTGCTGGCCGAGCCATTCCTTCAGCTTCCCGATGAATAATTGAAGTTTGTCGGGGGGGATAAAGTACTCCTGTAAAATATCTTTGCTGCCCGCGACTGTGTTTTTCAGGCTGACCACCGACTCTCCCATGGCCTGATTGCGGGTCATCTCCCCATTTTGCTCAAGCCAGAAGTATTCGACAGTTGTTCTTGCCGTTTGTGCCAGCCAGCTCTTTTTTACCAGATTCAGATAGTGGGTATCCGGGTAATTGAGTTCGTGGTCTTCCTGCTCAGGTATAGCCAGCTGACCGGTGTCGAAGAAATTAACCGCCACAAGGTTTTTGAACCTGTACAGGGGGTTGATGGAGAGCCGCGCCGAGTGAAGGGCAAGGGGTTTGTCCCGGCTTAACCCGGTGATGTAGTCGTTATAATTGTGGGTGCTAATAAGATCGACTTGTTTCAGGAGAATCGTATTTGGCAGCACTTTTAAGGTAACTTCAGTAATAATGCCGACCAGCCCGTAGGTGCCGAGAACCGCCTTGAATAACTCCGGATTCTCACTGCGACTGGTATTCAGAGTGCGGCCATCGGTCATCAGTACGCGCATTGAGACAACAGAACGGGATAATGGATTCCAGTTAACATCTTGCCCGTGGGCGTTAACGCCCAACGAGCCACCCACAGTGAAATCGGCATAGGATTGCATGGCTGAGACGCTCAGACCAAAAATCGAGAGGCGTTCCTGCAATTGTTGCCAGGTAATACCTGATTGAACCGTGACCTCCCTCTCTTCCAGATTCAGATTAATGAGCTGGTTCATCTCCCGAATGTTGATCTGTAGGGCTTGACTGGCACAGGTCTGCCCCCCTTGGCTGTAACCGGCTCCGACAATACTTATCTGCTGTTTGTCCTTGTAGGCCTGAGCAACAATGCGCTTCAGATTAATGGGGTGATCAGGAGATTCGACCCGTAAAGGAGTGCAGAATAGAGGCTGTTTATGGATGATTGGCTTGAATAGGCTGGAACTGGTCAACCACGCATAGAGCGTAAAAGAGGACAGGGCTATAAGGCCTAGACTACCAAAATTTATCATTAGAATTCTCTCATAAGACACTTCTGATCAGACAGTCCCATTGCCATTTCGTTCGCTCGATGAAAGTATTACTTTCAGGCGTGTCACGGTATGGTGGATTGTTGCCCTGAAAATGCAGTCCCATGACCATCGTTTTTGGTGGCTAACGGCTGTTTGAGCCCTGTAGGAGGTTGCTTTTATCTGTACATACTGTTTAATGAAGGTAGCAGTGAAAGCTCAGTGGCATGTCTCAGTGGCACATGTTCTGCCCCAGTCTTCACGACACCTCCCCTGAGAAAATAATTTCGATTTTTCGCTGTATAAACTGTGCGATAAAGCTCGTTATTGGCTACCTTTCCTGTCAATGTCGGGGAAAACAAAAACAAGCACTGTCCAACGTAATGTCGTACACCTGCGGGTCTGTAGTCCCCATTTGAACAGTTGAGATAGAGCTACTGTCAGAGGACGGAATTGGATGAGGCTGCAAGCGCGAAAGTATCTCACGCTTATTATCGGCCTGCTGGCCTCCCCTGCCCTTTGGGCTGAGTGGGCTGTCAACATGCCGAAAGGGGTTACGGACCTCAGTCACTCGATTTACAACCTGCACATGACGATTTTCTGGATCACGGTGGTTATAGGCATCGTTGTGTTCGGTGTTATGTTCTGGTCGGTCATTTTCCATCGAAAATCCAGAGGAGCAAAAGCCTCAGAGTTCCATGAAAGTACACTGGTTGAAATTATCTGGACCACCATTCCCTTTGTTATTCTTATTGGCATGGCTATTCCGGCCACTAAAACCCTGATTGAGGTTTACGACGCTGATAATGCCGATATCGATATAAAAATCACCGGTCATCAATGGAAGTGGCAATACGAATATCTGGGCGAGGATGTCAGCTTTTTCAGCAATCTCTCTACGCCCCGCGAGCAGTTCACCAATCAACGACCTAAAAATCCCAACTATCTGCTGGAAGTGGATGAGCCAATGGTTGTTCCTATTGGCAAAAAGATTCGCTTTCTGGTCACCGGTGCGGATGTTATCCACTCCTGGTGGGTGCCGGAACTGGCGGTGAAAAAGGATGCTATTCCCGGTTTTATCAACGAGTCCTGGGCTAAAATCAACCAACCGGGCGTCTACCGTGGTCAGTGCGCCGAACTGTGCGGTAAGAACCATGGCTTTATGCCGATTGTCGTGGATGCCCGCCCCATGGATGAGTATCTGGCATGGTTAGATGAAAAGCGGGAAGAGGTTGAAAAGGTCCGTGAGCTGACCCAGAAGGATTGGACTATGGATGAGCTGATGGAGAGGGGGGAGCAGGTCTACAATAAGGTCTGTTCCGCTTGTCACCAGGTCAATGGTCAGGGTCTTCCTCCCATGTTTCCTGCACTCAAAGGCGCTCCGGTTGCAGTCAAGCGAGATCAGATTGGCAGACATATCGAGATTCTTCTGTACGGCATCAAGGGCTCTGCCATGCAGTCGTTCAAGGAGCAGCTGAACGAAGTGGATATGGCCGCTGTCATCACCTATGAAAGAAATGCCTGGGGCAATAACACCGGAGAGGTGATCACGCCCAAAGACATTCTGGATTACAAGAACAACGACGCCTATACCGGGCAATACACGCAGGCAGAAGAGGGTGAACAATGAGCGATCATGCTATTGATCACGAGCATCATGGACCTGCCAAAGGTTTGATGCGCTGGGTGCTGACTACGAACCACAAAGACATTGGTTCCATGTATATGTGGTTCAGTTTTGCCATGTTCCTGCTGGGCGGCTCCATGGCAATGGTGATTCGTGCCGAGCTGTTCCAGCCCGGCCTGCAGATAGTAAAGCCTGAGTTCTTCAATCAGATGACCACCATGCATGGTCTGATTATGGTGTTTGGTGCTGTTATGCCGGCCTTTGTCGGACTGGCGAACTGGATGATTCCGATGATGATCGGTGCGCCGGATATGGCTCTGCCCCGAATGAACAACTGGAGCTTCTGGATTCTGCCGTTCGCCTTTACTCTGCTGATCAGCACTCTGTTTATGGAGGGTGGCGGCCCCAATTTCGGCTGGACCTTCTACGCGCCGCTCTCCACAGATTATGCTCCGCCTTCAACCACGTTCTTTGTCCTTTCGATTCATATGATGGGTGTGTCGTCTATCATGGGGGCGATCAACGTCATTGCCACTATTCTGAATCTCAGGGCGCCAGGCATGACCTTGATGAAGATGCCGCTGTTTGTCTGGACATGGTTGATTACCGCCTACCTGCTGATTGCGGTTATGCCGGTGTTGGCTGGTGCTGTCACGATGGTGCTGATGGATATCCACTTCGGTACATCTTTTTTTAATGCCGGTGGCGGTGGTGATCCGGTGCTGTTTCAGCATGTGTTCTGGTTCTTCGGGCATCCGGAGGTGTATATCATGATTTTGCCGGCTTTCGGTATTATTTCAGCGATTATTCCGACCTTTTCCCGCAAACCTCTGTTTGGTTATACGTCAATGGTCTATGCGGTGGCGAGTATTGCGTTTCTGTCGTTTATCGTCTGGGCGCACCATATGTTCACCGTGGGGATTCCCTTGGTGGGTGAAGTGTTCTTTATGTACGCCACCATGCTGATTGCTGTGCCTACCGGGGTGAAAGTATTTAACTGGGTAGCGACCATGTTCAAAGGGTCGCTGACCTTTGAAACCCCGATGCTGTTTTCGATAGCATTTGTGGTGCTGTTTACCATTGGTGGCTTCTCCGGTCTGATGCTCTCCATTGCGCCGGCGGATTTCCAATACCATGACACTTACTTTGTGGTGGCTCACTTCCACTATGTGCTGGTTCCTGGTGCTATTTTCGCTATCTTTGCCGGCGTCTATTATTGGCTGCCCAAGTGGACGGGGCATATGTACGACACTGCACTTTCAAAGGTGCACTTCTGGATGTCGTTTATCGGTATGAACCTGACCTTCTTTCCCATGCACTTTGTCGGGCTTGCCGGTATGCCGCGCCGGATTCCGGACTACAACCTGCAGTTTGCCGATTTCAACATGGTTGCCAGTATCGGTGGCTTTATGTTCGGTGCGACCCAGTTGCTGTTTTTGTTTATCGTGATCAAGTGCGTGAAGGGTGGCCCGAAAGCGGAGGCCAGCCCCTGGGAAGGTGCTCATGGTCTGGAGTGGGTGGTGCCTTCACCTGCGCCCTATCACACCTTCACCACACCACCGGAAGTGAAGTAATGGCACTTAGCCCTGCAAACAAGACGATCGTCAAGGCAACTGCGACAGCGGTTGCCATGTTCGCTTTTGTCTTCTGGGTGATGGTGCCGCTGTACAACGTGCTGTGTAAGGTGACCGGTCTTAATGGCAAGACTGATCCCGTCCCTTACACGGCCGTGCCAGCCGCTGTAGATACCTCTCGTACCATCACCGTGCAGTTTCTGGCGACCAACAACAAAGGCATGAACTGGGATTTCAAACCGAGCACTTATCAGATCAAGATTCATCCGGGCGAGGTTGGCTCTCTTAGCTTTTATGTTCGCAATCCCGGCGGAAAGGATATGGTCGGTCAGGCTATTCCCAGCGTCTCTCCCTTTCAGGCGACTGATTACCTGCACAAGACCGAGTGTTTCTGTTTTACCGCTCAGCCTCTTGGTGCCCATGAGGAGAAGGTTATGCCTTTGAAGATAATCGTGGATCAGGATCTGCCCAAACATATCAACAAGCTGACCCTGTCCTACACCCTGTTTGATATTACCGGGATGGATATAAAAAGGACTGCCGGGCTGTAAGTCCCCCGACTCTGCTCCTGATGGAGAAGGCTATCTATGACAACAGACGCGGCAAAAAAGAAAGAAGACGAAGACACCTACTACGTTCCAGCGCAAAGCAAGTGGCCGATTATCGCTACCGTGGGGCTGTTTCTGACAATGGTTGGTGCCGGCATGATGATGAACAGTATGTCGGCCAAGGCTCCGGATGCCACGGGGCACTATGTCTTTTTTGCCGGCTCTCTGATCATGGCATACATGCTGTTCGGCTGGTTTGGGGATGTGATTCGTGAGTCCCGCTCTGGTCTTTACAGTGCCCAGATGGATCGCAGTTTTCGCTGGGGAATGGGCTGGTTTATTTTCTCGGAAGTGATGTTCTTTTCGGCTTTTTTCGGCGCTCTGTTTTTTGTGCGCTACTTTGCCGTACCCTGGCTGGGTGGAGAAGGGGACAAAGGTGTTTCCCACATATTATGGCCCGGCTTTGAAGCCCAGTGGCCGTTGATGACCAATCCGGATCCAGAGACTTTCAAGGGGCCAGCGCAGCTGGTCAACCCCTGGACGCTACCTCTGATCAACACCATGCTGCTGGTGACCTCCAGTATTACCTGCACCAAGGCGCACCATGCATTGATTGGCAACAATCGGGATGCTACCAAGACTTGGCTGGCGGTGACGCTGGTACTTGGTTTTGTCTTCCTCGTTGTGCAGGGTTATGAGTACTACCACGCTTATCACGAGCTGGGCCTGACGCTGAATTCAGGCATCTATGGCTCTACTTTCTTTATGCTGACCGGTTTCCATGGCGCCCACGTGACCCTGGGTGCCATTATGCTGCTGGTGATGTTTATTCGTATTCGGCGTGGCCATTTCACGGCTAATAATCACTTTGGTTTTGAGGCAGCAGCATGGTATTGGCACTTTGTGGATGTGGTTTGGATCGGCCTGTTCCTGTTTGTTTACATTCTTTGAGTGCTACCGTCGGCTTTGAGCGTTACCGTTGGCTTTGAGCGTTACCGTTGGCTTTGAGCGTTACCGTTGGCTTTGAGCGTTACAGCCAGGGCGCACTGATATCGAGCACGCCTGAGATCTTGCCATAGAGTACCAGGGCGAGAATCAGGCCTGCCGTGACCACGCGAGAGGTGAGTGACCAGGCGAGTCGGGGGGAGCCGCTGGTGTCTTTCATCAGTGCCACAAAAGCACTGATCAGACTAATAACCATTGCGACCAGCAGAATGACGATAGCGACTTTTACCCACATAAACTGGCTCCTTTTTTAAATCAGCATACCCTGTTTGAATGACATTAGAACAATAATTAGTACCAATCGGATGAAGTTGATGTATCGAGTTCGCATTGTTATTTTTGTCTTCGCACTGTTGCCGGTTCTGGTCAGCCTTGGTGTGTGGCAGCTGAATCGCTACGGCGCAAAACTGGACATTGAAGAGAGTTTTCACAGCCGCCGCACGGACCAGTTCACATTGCAGGATCTGCAAGGCTTGGCCGATCCCCGTTTTTACCCACTAACCCTGACCGGTCGCTTCGATAACACCCGTTACTTTTTGCTGGATAACCGCATTTTACAAGGGCGGGTCGGGTTCCATGCGTTGTCTCCGTTTTTGCTGACCTCCGGTGAAACCGTTCTGGTGGATCGGGGCTGGGTTGCGGGTATTCCTGACCGTAGTCGTCTGCCTGACGTGCCGGTCGTTGAAGGGCTGGTAACGGTTGCAGGCCAGAGCTGGCAACCGGCAGGCGAGGCGTTTTTATTGGAAAAAAACCGCTGGAACGACGGCTGGCCCAAAGTCATTCAAGCGATTGATCAACCCGATATGGCAAAAGCGCTGGATGTTGCTGTTCAACCCTGGCTGCTCATTCTGGACCGTGCCCAGCCCGGTATTCTCCAAAGAAATTTTGCGCCGACCAATATGCCGGCCAATCGTCATCTGGGTTATGCCATTCAATGGTTTGCTATGGCGCTGGCTCTGGTTATGCTGGGGGCGTGGGCCATTCGCCACGATAAAAACAGCTGTGGCAAAAACAATAACAATATCACTAAAAATAACCCCAATAAAAAGCAGGAAGTACCGCTATGATGCAGACAAACACTGACCGTGGAACGAAGAAAAAATCGGATAAGCTGGCGCTGTTGCTGCTGATAATGATTCCCTTTGGCGGCATGCTTCTGGCGGCCTGGATGTACTTTGGCGGTCAGCTCCTGCCGGATGGGCGCACCCATAAAGGCAATCTGTTAAATCCTCCTCTCACTCTGAGCGCATTCGAGAATCCGGAACTGACTTCAGACACCCTTGATGATCGCTGGGGTATCCTTATCGTCGCTGGTGATCAGTGCGATGCGGTCTGCCGGGATGTTCTTTTTCTTACACGACAGATTCATATTGCTCTGGATCGTGATACCCGTCGCGTTCAGCGCCATCTGCTGATGCCCTCTCTTGATGCCGGGGAAACTAAAGAGTTTTCAGCCTTTCTCGCCGAGGAGCATATCGGCCTGAAGCTGATTGAGGGGGAGATGCCGGCGTTCACCAGCGAGCCAGACAGTGATATGGCAAGCGATGATGTCCGTGTATTTCTGACAGACCCAATGGGCAACATTATGCTGTGGTACGGCAAAGAGCATAACGGCAAGCAGATGCTTAATGATCTGAAAAAGCTTTTGAAAGTCAGCCGGGTTGGTTAGGAGGATGAGCCATGAACTACATTTCAACGACCCTCAAAAAGCCGGGCTTCTGGTTAGCGGTAGTGGCAACTTTGCTGGCTCTGGTTGTGGTCGGGCTGGGCGCCTGGACCCGTCTGGTTCACGCCGGGCTGGGTTGCCCGGACTGGCCGGGCTGTTATGGCTTTCTTACCGTTCCCGAGACGACCGCTGAGATTTTTATTGCCGAGCAGCGTTTTCCCGATGCGCCGGTTGAGGTGGCAAAAGGCTGGCCGGAGATGATTCACCGCTATGTGGCCGGTTCACTCTTACTTCTGGTGGCTGGTCTTGCGGTCAGTGCCTTTCGCCACCGCAAGCGGCAGGGACAACCATTCAAACTGCCCATGCTGATACTGGGGCTGGTGATTGTGCAGGCGATGTTTGGTATGTGGACGGTCACCCTGAAACTCTGGCCTCAGGTGGTGACGGCTCATCTTCTGGGTGGCTTTGCAACGCTCACCCTGCTTGCCCTGTTAACGGTGCGACTATCGGGCCATTGGCAGCCGGTTCGGGGGTTGTTCAGCAATCAGTTTGAACCGCGCAGGCTGGCGGCGGTCGCTCTGTTGGTCGTGATTGTACAGATCACCCTCGGCGGCTGGACCAGCTCTAACTATGCGGCGCTGGCCTGTCCTGATCTACCGACCTGTCAGGGGCAGATGTGGCCGCCCATGGATTTTTCGGAGGGCTTTGATGTGACCCAGGCTATCGGTCCCAACTATCTTGGCGGTCAGCTGGATAATGATGCCCGTGTCGCCATCCATATGGCACACCGAATCGGTGCGATTATTGTCACCCTGATTATTGGCTATCTGGCTATTGCCGGTTTGGTTCGGGGGGGAGGCATGAGAACTGTCTATAGTTTTGTGCTGGCAGCTCTGGCTGCGCAGATCACCCTTGGTTTGAGCAATATTATCTATTATCTGCCGCTGCATGTGGCGGTTGCTCATAATCTGGGGGGGGCGCTGTTGCTTATCTCTCTCGTTCTGCTGAATTACCGGCTACGATTTGAGCGGGCGGATAGCCGTTAGCCGGAGCATTTTTCGGGAGTATAAAAACAATAAATCGGATGAGAGGTGGACGTAATGGGAGCTACGCGAACGGATGCAAAACCACTACTGACGGAGCCTGTACAGTGGCGGGATTATCTCGAACTGTGCAAACCGAAGGTGGTTGCCCTGATGATTCTGACAGTGGTGATCGGTATGTTTCTGGCGGTTCCGGGAATGGTGTCCTGGAAGGTGTTGCTGTTCGGTAATCTGGGCATAGCTTTGTGTGCAGGTTCCGCAGCAGCCATCAACCATGTGGTCGACCGGCGTATCGATACCATCATGGCCAGAACCATGCGCCGGCCGGTGGCTACCGGCAAGGTTGAACCGCTGAATGCGCTGCTGTTCGCCCTGGTACTGGGGGGAACCGGTATGGGGATTCTGCTGGCGCTGGTCAATCCCTTAACGGCCTGGCTGACGCTGGCTTCCCTGCTGGGTTATGCGGTGGTCTATACGCTGTTCCTTAAACGGGCCACCCCTCAGAATATCGTGATTGGTGGCATTGCCGGTGCCGCTCCGCCGCTGCTTGGCTGGACGGCCGTCACCGGTGAGTTCCACAGCAACGCGCTGTTGCTGGTGCTGATTATCTTCGCCTGGACACCGCCGCACTTCTGGGCTTTGGCTATCCACCGTAAGGCTGAGTACGCCAAGGCTGGCGTGCCCATGTTGCCGGTGACCCACGGCGAGGCTTATACCAAACTCCATATTTTGCTCTACACCGTGATTCTGCTGCTGGTCAGTCTGATGCCGTGGATGACGGGAATGAGTGGAATGATCTATCTGACCGGAGCCACGGTGCTGGGGCTGCGTTTTTTGTATTGGGCTATCGCCCTGCTGCGAAATTCTCGTCCCCATGCTGCCATTAAAACGTTCCACTTTTCTATAACCTATCTGATGGCGCTATTCGTGGTGCTGCTGGTAGATCATTATCTTTATCTGGGCTGATCGTAGAGGAACGGGGGAGTAAACCGCATGAAGCAAGGTGTACGTAATACGGTTATGGGGCTGGGGTTAGCGGTGTTGGTGGTTGTCGGAATTACCGTTAATAAATACGGCAGTACTTTACAGTTCGGCCTGAATGAGACGCCGCCGGCGCTTGATAAAGAGTCTTTGCGGGAGCAGGGGGTGGTCTGGTATGAGACGCCCCGAACATTTGTTTTCAATCCTCTTACTATGGATAAGGGCAAGAGCTTCACTCTGGCCGATTTGAAAGACCGCTGGACGCTGATGTATTTCGGTTTCACGTTCTGCCCGGATATCTGTCCGGCGACGCTGGCGAACATGGCTCAGTTCCGCAAAGAGCTGGTTGCACTGAATCCCAAAGTGGCGGAAAAGGTTGATGTGGTGATGGTGAGTGTTGATCCGGGGCGGGATACCCCTGAAAAGCTAGCCACCTATGCAAAGTTCTTTGATGCAGAGTTCAAGGGGGTGACCGGTGATCCAGCCAACCTCAAAGCTTTGACGCAACAGTTGAATGTCGCCTTTGAAATGGTGGGAGATACCTCGACCCCTGACTATCTGGTTGAGCACAGCGCTCAGGTGGTCCTGATTAATCCAAAAGGTGATTATCAGGGCTTCCTGAGGCCGCCTTTTAAGGCGGGGGATCTGGCCAAAGCGATGGTTACAATCAATCAATCTTTTTAAATCAGAGACGGCTGAGTATCACCTGTAACTTGCCGATAACCTCTCAGTTGAAAGTTATTGGTTATTGGTACAGTCAATGGATGCACTCTCACCAGAAAACGTCTTTATGACGTTACAGGAAAAAAACCAAAAGGTTGGAATAACGCTCGGAGAGCTTCTGGTCATTCCTTTTTCAACAGTCATACAAGAGCTGACTGTTAAAATTCATACGTGTTTTGAACACGGCACGAATGAGAAATGGCTGGTAAGTTGGTTTGATGAAGGGCGGGCGCTGCTGGAGGATATGCCCGCCACCGCTTTTCTTGGACCTGAGAACTCAGCCGGTCAAAATGCTTATGCCATCATTATTGCGGCGATGATGAAAGTGGCTCAGCAGGCGGATGATCACGAAATGGCAGAAGCCTGCTGCACCATCGATAGAATGCATACGGTCGGTTTGCCGCTGTTCAATCTCATTCATCCCCAAAAGCAGGTGCAGCCCGAAGATAAGGCACTCTATCGTGAACTCGAGCGCATTTCGCTGAAGCAGATGCTGCAGCTGCTTGATGAGGACGCTAGCGCATCAAAGGCGTTATTGGCCGAACGGGGCTGGAAACCTTTGATGCGTAGTGGCGATGAGGGCTGGAGAATTATGCATGCCAGAGAATTTCTGGGGCTGTTCTTCTCCGGGCAGCTTTCGTTGCAACTGGGGGAGGATTAATCGGTTGTCACCACGCCATCCTTGAGTTTTGGTGGCGTAAAGGTAAGGGCATTACGCTCTGACAGGTGAGCTTCCCGCACAGTATTCAGAATAAAATCAGCTTCTGCGTAGTGTGGGGCGACCTTCAGAGCTCTCAGCGCCAAAATCTTTGCCTGATCATGTTTATTTTCCTGTAGCGCCTGTTCTCCCAAGCTAATCAGTTTTGCAGCGACTTTGTCCTTGTAGCTTCTGATTCTGGGGTCGCCGGGAGCGATCAGACCCAGCCGATGAATATTCTCCATAGCGTTATTGCCGGTCGGTCGAGTCAGCCTGTTGGCGGTAATATCCGCCTTGATGGCTGCGATAACCGGCCCGGTTGGGCTGTAAATATTTTTCGTGCCGGAATTGGCAAGGCTGTTCTGGTTCCCGCACAGGAGTGCCAGGCCAAGTATGACAGTCTGAAGAGCGCATTTTTTCATAATTATAAACATTTGAATTTAGCTATTCTGAGTTGTTGTAGTGAGTCCTGATGTAAGTAAAGCAAATACAAACAGGATAACACTACAGACAACCACTGAAGGACCTGTCGGGGTATCCCACATCATTGATCCCCAAAGTCCACCGCACACAGAGAGCATGCCAACAATACTCGCACCAATAGCCATCTGCTCTGGCGATCTCGCCAGACGCTGGGCCGTGGCGGCGGGAATAATCAGCAATGAGGTGATCAGCAATACCCCGACAATTTTCATGGCGACAGCAATCACCATAGCCACCATCAGCATCAGCATCAGCCGAATGCGGTTGACCTTAATACCCTCTACCTCAGCCAGCTCCTGGTGAACGGTAATGGCGAGCAGTTGATCCCAGAACCACCAGAGCAGACCGAGCACCACAACGCCCCCGCCATAGATCCACAGCAGATCAGACAGGCCGACGGCCAGCAGATCGCCAAACAGGTAAGCCATCATATCCACGCGCACATTGTCCAGAAGGCTAACCACTACAAGCCCCAGACTCAGAGCACTGTGGGCAAAGATACCGAGCAGGGTGTCGGTGGCCATAAGTTGCTTCTGTTGCAGCCAGACCAGCAGCAGGGCTATAGCAATGCAGCCAATGGCGACGCTGAGGTTGAGGTCAATATTGAGCAGAAATCCCAGTGCCACACCGAGCAGAGCTGAGTGGGAGAGGGTTTCGCCGAAATAGGCCATGCGCCGCCAGATTACAAACGTGCCCAATGGACCGGCGATAGCGGCAACGCCTATTCCGGCAAGCAGTGGATAAATAAGAAACGAATCAATCATGGATATACAGAATCCGGTTTGGAGGCCTTGTCGGAGTGATCGGCGTTGTCAGTGGAGGCATGGTGGCAGCCAATTACATGTCCGTCTGGAGCATGACTGTGGTCGTGGTGATGGCTGTAAACGGCCAGCTCATCGGACTCACCACCAAACAGGCGCAAATAGGCCGGATGTTTACTGACCAGACTGGGATGCCCGTGGCAGCAGACATGGTTGTTCAGACAGATCACCTCGTCGGTTGCCGCCATCACCAGATGCAGATCATGGGAGACCATCAGCACACCACAATGCAGCTCGTCGCGAAGCTCGGTGATCAATCGGTACAGCTCGCGTTGCCCCGTCACATCCACCCCCTGCACCGGCTCATCGAGCACCAAAAGTTCAGGTTTGCGCAGCAGGGCACGGGAGAGCAGCACCCGCTGCATCTCGCCGCCGGAGAGATTTTGTACCGGGTTATTAAAGGTGTGCTCGACCCGGGTGCGTGCCAGCGCCTGTTGAATATTGTCCTTGCCAGCCCCGGCCAGAGCCAGAAATCGGGAGACGGTTAATGGCATGCTCGGTTCGATCTGCAGCTTCTGGGGCATATAACCGATACGCAAACCGGGTTTGATAAAACGGCTGCCGCTGTTCGGCTTGAGCAGCTCCAGTACCACGCGAACCAGCGTGGTTTTACCGGCACCATTGGGGCCGATTAAGGTGACGATTTCGCCGCTGCTCAGATTGAAAGAGACATTATCCAGTACGGTGCGCCCCTGAAAGGCAACCTGAATATTGTTCAGGGAGAGAAGATGTGTACTCATGTTTACTGCTCCTGACAAGCCGGACAGAGACCGGTCAGCTCAACCAAAGCATGGTGGGTCTGGAAGCCGGTGCTCCCAGCCTGTTTTCTCAGATGTACGACAGCACTGCTGTCAGGGAGTTCCTGAGTGGTGCGGCACTGTTTACAGATAAGGAATATCCCTTCATGGGGATGGCCGGGGCAGTGGCAGCCGATGTAGGCGTTCAGGGAGGCGATACGGTGGATCAATCCCTGTTCGAGCAGGAAGTCCAGAGCCCGGTAGACGGTGGGTGGTGCTGTCGGGCGCTCCTGATCTCTGGACATCATCGCCAGCACATCATAGGCCCCGACCGGTTTATGGCTGTCCCAGACTAACTCCAGCACCTGCTTGCGCAAGGGGGTCAGGCGCTGGCCGCGCTTTTGACAGATCTCCGCAGCTTGCCCCAGTGCATTATCGATGCAGCAGGTGTGGTCGTGGGAGATATAAGCGCTACTGGTGATATCGGGATGGGTTTCGGTGCTTTGATTCACGCAAAGGGGCTCCTGAAGTGAAAGGATATAATATAACACTGCCGGGAGCGGAGCAGATAATAATGTTGCATGCCGCTAAATTATTAGCTTCGCCTGATGTAGTAACTGCCATTTTATGGAGTCTGCGAGTCTGTGAGTCTGCGAGTCTGCGAGTCAGGAGAGCAATGATATGCTGAGGGTAAAGGTTGAGAGATTATTCTGTTACGGTGTTTTGATCGCTGCTTTCCTTTGTCTTGAAGCAAGGGGTTATGATGCCAATCTCATCCTTAATAGTTTGCCAGAATATAAACAGCAGGACTTCCTCTCTCGAAAGTGGACAACCAGAGATACCACTTTACGGGTGGTTCAGGAAGAGGGCTGGCGAGCAGTTTCCCTTCTCGCATTAATTGCTGCGGGGCGTGTCATTAAAGCATCGGCCCCAAAGGGAGCAGCCGCCGCTGTTACTTTTTGCGCTCAGACAGTGATGGATTACGCTTTGTCTTCTTCCATGGCGAATTTCTTTTTTAGAGCAGGTTCCAGCCTGGCGAACAACGTGATTCCCGGAAACCCGGATGCATTATGGAGGCAAGGCGTCGCATTTAGCCTTGGGCATTCGGAACTGTTAAAACATTATTGGCCGGACATTCAAGGCCAGCTCCAGAGTCGGCATGATGGTGTTCGATCCATTCGGTTTATGTCCCCGTCTCTGGATACTCTGCTAGCCCTTAATCTAGTGGTTCCTGAAGACGATGCGGATGCAAGGGCATGGTTGACTATGAGGGTTAACCATTCGAGAGCTCTGCCAGCACAAGAAAAAGGTTTGACTGGGGCCTGGATCGCGCTGGTTTCAGCGTGTCGTAGCTGCGGTGTGGTATCTATACGCCTGCGACCGTATGGGCATGATGCCATGATTGTTCAGTTGTGGCGTGACAACCATATATTGTCCGAATCCAGACTGGCCGTTTCATCGGATGCGAAGGGAAGCAAGCTCTGGCTGACAGACTGTCTGGCGAGGAAACGCTGGACCAGGATGAACATAGGACTGATTAACCCTCTGACTGCACCGGTTCTTGCCGCTATTACGGCTCTGGTAGTTGAGGGTGAAACAGAGACCGTGGTTTCAATGAATCCTCTCCCTGCTCTGGTCTCTCCGAAGGGGCAGTTAGCCATGTTCCCAACGGGCACCAATGGCTATCTATTGGTTGATCGTAATAAGGCAGTGGATGTTGAGCTCCCTGAGCTGTGGCTGAATACTGATCAGCCGTTTGATGATGGAATGGAGGAGGCTTTGGCTCGATTAGAGAAGCGGCAGATACCTGATCACTGGCGTGGCATACAAGGCTTGGGACTTGAGGTGGGTAGGAGCTATATCACCTCTTCACTGATTTATGCTGGCCTGAACTGGTTTCCTAAGGATAAAAATAAAGTTTTATTATTGCCCTCGCCGGAATGGGAAAAGAGAATGGGGGTGAAAATACTTAATCCTGATGGCTGGGATAGAAGTAATTATGTGGCCGATTTTAATCGGCCAATCAGCCGTAAAGATTTCAATATTAAGGCTGCAATGTCGACCATCGACGCCCCTCCGGAGCACGTACATCATTTAATGTACGAGTACCTACAAAGCCATGACGGTTTTGTCGCACCCGAAAAGTAACATTGCTGCCTGTCAGGGTAGAACCAGAACGGCATCCGTGAGGGTTCGCAGAGTCAGCATTTTCTTGAATTTGGCGGGATCTTTGAAGTGACGCACTACATTTTCACTGTTCTCATCGCTCCCATTATCAGGTTCATGTTCAGGGTGGGTATAGGTGACAATGCGAGAGATCCAGAAGCGCAGACAGGCCAGGCGCTGCATAACAGGCCAGGCTTTGCGCTCGTCATCGGTAAAAGGTCTGATGGCGTTGTAGGCATTGAGAAGCGCAGAAGTACGGGCAGGGTTCAGCTCAAGAGAGTCGTGGTGGAGGCACCAGTCATTCACTGTCACTGCCACGTCGTAGAGCAGCCACTCTTCGCAGGACTGAAAAAAATCGATAATGCCGCTGATCTGACCATTGTGAAACAGCACATTATCAACAAATAGATCAGCATGGATAAGACCCCGGGGCAGGTTTGGCATTCCGGCAAGCGTAGCGGAGATGGCCTGCCACTGTTGCTTTTGTAATTGGGCTTCGTCTTCTGGCAGCAAGGACGCAAGCCGGTTGATCTGCTGTTCAATCCAGCCCATGCCCCTGAAGTTACTCTGGGTGAAATCCGCCTGCTGACCAATATGATGAATTCGTGCAAGACTTTCACCGATCATGTGACACTGATCAAGAGACAGTGTATCGGTTTCAGCATGATGACCTGCGAGCCGGGTTTGTAGCATGCATGGCTTGTTTTTCAGTTGTCGCAGTGGTTTGTTATCAAGGCCATGGATCGGCGTCGGCACCGGTAAGCCAGAGTGAGCCAGTAGCGCCATAAACTGGATAAAAAACGGTAACTGCTCAGCCGGAACATACTCAAAAATGGTCAGTACAAAATGCTGTTCTCCCTTTTCAGGATGCCGGGTGCTGACAAAATAATTAGTGTTCTCGACACCCGCCTCTATACCCTTCCAGCAGACCAGTTCACCTTCGTCGTAGAGGGCCAGAAAAGCCTTAAAATCTTCTTCTTGAAGCAGTGTGTAGACGGACATTAGCTTGTCGTTTCCTTTATTCTTGTGTTTTGCCGGGCTTCTTTGCAGGACTGGGTGCCTGATGTCTAGAATAGCCCGAACCGACACATCTGTTGAGGCTCCTCGACAGATACTGAACAGAACAAGGAAGACAATGACCGATCTCTTGCATAAATCCTGCGAGCAATCCACAGATCAGAAACCCCTGGTGCTGGTAGATGGTTCATCCTACCTTTATCGGGCTTTCCATGGACTGCCACCGCTGACCAACTCCAAAGGCTTGCCGACCGGGGCGGTAAAGGGCGTGATGAACATGCTTCGCCGTCTACAGGCGGATTATCCTGACAGCACCGTTGTTGTCATATTCGATGCGAAGGGCAAGACCTTCCGGGATGATATCTATCCGGAATACAAGGCCAATCGCTCCGCTATGCCGGATGATCTGCGTTGTCAGGTTGAGCCTCTGTACAATGTTATCCGTGCCACCTCCATGCCGATGCTGGTGATTGATGGGGTTGAGGCTGACGACGTTATTGGAACTCTGGCTGTCAGAGCAACAAAAGCCGGTCGTCGTACAATAGTCTCCACGGGCGATAAAGATTTCGCCCAGCTAGTAAACGACAATGTTACTTTAGTGAACACCATGTCCAATACGGTGATGGATATTCCCGGTGTTTATGAAAAGTTTGGTATTGGTCCGGAGCTGATTATCGATTTTCTGGCGTTAATGGGGGATAGCGTTGATAACATCCCCGGTGTGCCCGGCGTTGGTGAGAAGACTGCGCTTGCCTTGCTGCAAGGGCTGGGTGGTCTGGATATTATTTATAGCAATCTGGACAAGGTTGCCGATCTCGGTTTCCGTGGCTCCAAAACCATGGCCAAAAAACTGGAAGATAACCGGGATAAAGCCTATCTTTCTTACGATTTGGCAACCATTCGTACCGACCTGGATCTGGGCTGTAGCCTTGATGATCTTGTTCCCGGCGTAGACGACAATAAGAAACTACTGGAATGCTTCGAGGAGCTGGAGTTCCGTGGCTGGGTTTATGAGCTGAAAGAGAATGGCGCGCTGGCACCCCTGAAAGGAGCGCTGGCCAACAAAGTCGAGACATCCGTGCCAGTATCTGCTCCAGCAACCGTTAATCCTGCCAGTGAAGATATTGCTTCACTCCCGAAAGAGACCGGTTCAGTAGAGACAAACTACCAGACCATTCTCGAACAGGCTGACTTTGAAGCCTGGCTGGAAAAGTTGAAGGATGCAGAGTTGTTTGCCTTTGATACCGAAACAACCAGCCTCAATTATATGGAAGCCGAGATTGTGGGCGTCTCCTTTGCGGTAAAAGCGGGTGAAGCCGCCTATGTTCCACTGGCGCATGACTATCTTGATGCGCCCCCGCAGCTGGATAGACAGGCCGTTCTTGCTGCTTTAAAGCCACTCTTAGAAGACGATAACTGTCGTAAAGTTGGTCAGAACCTGAAATACGACCGCAGTGTTCTAATGCGCTATGGCATTGAGCTCAAAGGTATCGCTTTTGACACTATGCTGGAGTCTTACGTTCTGAACTCTACCGCTTCCCGTCACGATATGGATACCCTTGCCAGCACCCACTTGGATGTTAAGACCGTCAAGTTTGAAGAGATTGCCGGTAAGGGGGCCAAACAACTGACCTTTAACCAGATCGCACTTGAACAGGCTGCGCCCTATGCGGCAGAAGATGCTGATATTACCCTGCGTCTGCACCAGACTTTCTGGTCTCGACTGAAAAAAGATGAAAAACTCTCTTCTGTTTTGACTGAACTGGAGATGCCGCTGGTTCCGGTGCTCTCCCGCATTGAGCGTAATGGTGCGTTGATCGATATGAACCTGCTCGGTCTGCAAAGTCGGGAGCTGGCTGTTCGGCTGCTGGAGCTGCAGGAGCAGGCATGGACAGTGGCAGGTGAAGAGTTCAATCTGGCATCGCCAAAGCAGCTGCAGGTCTTGCTGTTTGAAAAGCTGGCGCTGCCCGTTATTAAGAAGACCCCAAAAGGTCAGCCTTCTACTGCAGAAGAAGTGTTGGTGGAGCTGGCGGCTCAAGACTACGAACTGCCACGGCTGATTCTGGAACACCGCAGCCTGAGCAAGCTGAAATCAACCTATACCGATAAATTGCCCCGGATGGTTTGCCGTTCCACGGGGCGTGTACACACTTCTTACCATCAGGCGGTCACCGCAACCGGTCGTCTCTCTTCCTCCGACCCGAACCTGCAGAATATTCCTGTACGAACAGAAGAGGGCCGTCGTATACGTCAGGCGTTTATTGCGCCGAAAGGCTACAAGCTCGTCGCTGCCGACTACTCTCAGATCGAACTGCGCATCATGGCTCATCTTTCTGGTGATAAAGGTCTGCTGGATGCCTTTGCTAATGGTCTGGATGTTCACCGGGCGACAGCAGCCGAGGTGTTCGGAGTCACTCTGGATGAGGTGACGGGCGATCAGCGCCGTAAAGCCAAAGCGATCAACTTTGGTCTGATCTACGGTATGTCTGCCTTTGGTCTGGCCAAGCAGCTCAAAATTTCCCGTAGCGATGCCCAGAAATATGTGGAACGTTATTTTGAACGCTATCCCGGCGTCCAGGCCTATATGAACAGAACCCGTGCCCAGGCTCACGAGCAGGGTTATGTGGAAACCCTGTTTGGTCGCAGGCTGCATCTTCCGGAAATCAATGCCAGCAACAAGATGCGCCAGCAGGCTGCAGAGCGCACAGCGATCAATGCACCTATGCAGGGAACGGCTGCGGATATCATCAAAAAGGCGATGATCTCTGTGGATCAGTGGCTGCAGGAACAGGCGTTGGATGCCCGTGTCATCATGCAGGTACATGACGAACTGGTACTGGAAGTGAAAGAAGAACAGGTTGATGTGCTGATAGCCGGACTTCAGGAAAGAATGGCTGCTGCCGCTGCTCTGGATGTCCCTTTGGTGGCTGATGCCGGTATGGGTGATAACTGGGATGAGGCGCATTAAATCACCTGTTGCATCCTGTTACAGAGTATTAACCCTTTGCCTGATGTGATCCACACTATACTTCAAATCGAAAATTTGAAATGGAGGCGGAGCATGTCAGGTGCAAAGGGTGGTAACAAACTATTTTTTCGTGGTTTTCTGGTGTTTATTCTGTGTTGCGCAGAAGTGTACGGATCGGATGCGGGTATCAGCAATATTCTCAATAACTTTCCGGTATCAAAACAACAGGATTTTATCTCCCGGAAGTGGACACATCGTGATACCGCTCTGCGATTTGCTCAGGAGGAAAGCGTACAGGCAGCCTCTACTCTTGCACTCATGCTTGCCAGTCGCGTAGTCGTCAATGCGTTGATGTCATCGATTCCTCTCCATGCCGTTTCGATTGCCACGTTCGGTGCGCAGACGGCGATGGATTATGCACGGTCTTCCTCCATGCAAGACTTTTACCTGAGGTCGGGCTCTAACCTTGCGAATCGTCTGATTTCCGGGAGCCCACAATCATATTGGCGTCAAGGGGTTACGTTTGCCCTTGGGCACTCGATGCTGATGAAGCGGTACTGGCCGGAAATCTACGGGCAGTTACAGCATCGGCATAAAGGCATTCGGCGTATTTGGTTTATTTCTCCGGTCTTGAATAAGTTGATAGTTCTCAAACTGGTTACAGCTGGCCGTCAATATAAGCGTGCAGGGCTGGTTATAAACTTTGGTAATCTGAATGTTTTGCCCGCACAGGGAGAAGGGTTGACCGGAGATTGGCTCGCACTGGCTTCGGCCTGTCGTAACCATAATGTGACGTCCATAAATATACAGCCAGACAGCACTAATGGTATGCATATCAAGTTATGGCGCCATGATCGCATGCTGTCTGAGTCCAGATTGGTAATCTCGTCGGAAACGGAGGGGGCCAGAGTCTGGCTGACTGATCGGTTGGCTGAAAAGAGCTGGCCGAAAGAGTTTGGTTATGAGCCTGTTATCAATCCACTGACGGCTCCGGTTATTTCTTCACTTGCCGCACTTGTTTCTGGCGAAGATGTCTCTGTGGTTCCTGTGCATCAACTCCCTAGTGTGGTGTCTCCGAAAGGCCGATTGGCCCTGTTCCCAACCGGTACCGATGGCTATCTATTGGTTGATCGCAATAAAACAGTAGATATTGAGCTCCCTGAGCTATGGCTTAACACCGACCAACCGTTTAGGGATGAGATGGAAGTGTCCCTGGCTCAGTTGGAGCGACAGCAGATACCTGGTCGCTGGCGCGGCCTGTACGGTTTAGGGCTTGAGTTGGGCAGAAGTTACGCCATCCGTTCGTTGCTTTATGCTGGCCTGAACCGGTTTCGAAAGAGTACACGCGCATTGCAGGTTGAGGATAATGGTTCAAGGGATGATTTAAACGATGAAGCTTGCGATGAAGATGAGGTGGTAGATGAAGATGAGGTGGAGGTAGATGAAGATGAGGTGGAGGTAGATGAAGATGAGGTGGTAGATGTAACACCAACAAATCCTGCCGCCGTGGTGACCAAACAACCCAGCGTTTTGGGGGGGTTGGGGCTCGGCTTGACGTTCACCTACTCAAAAATAAGTAAGTCTTCCGGGGTTGATGATGCCGGACGATATGAAGTTAACGCCAAATGAGTGGGGAATGATGAAAGGAGTTAATAGTGTGGGTGGTTTCGTTTTGGTTATGATCCCAATCAGCCAATTACCGAAAAAAGGTATGAAGCTCTTTGCAAATTTGCATCAATTGGGTGGTAACTGTCCCGCCTGGTTTTAAACAATAATCGGTGAAGTATCAGCCCTGAGAAGCCAATTCCGGGCATCAAGATGATGCCCGGATTTTTTTATCAGGGCTTTCTGTGATCTCAGGCGTCGCCCTGCTCTTCAGATTGACTTTCTGCTTCAGGCTGTAGATACCACTGGTCAAGTTTGGCGGTCAGCTCGTCAATACCACTTTTCTTTAATGACGAGAACAGCTGAACAGAGATCAAGTCTCCATGGTCGCGCAGCTGATGACGCAGCTTTATCATCGCAGATTTTGCCGTACCAAAATTCAGTTTGTCGGACTTGGTCAGTAGTATGTGCAGTGGCATATTGCCGGTGATCGCCCACTGGATCATGGTTTCGTCAAACTCTTTTAACGGATGACGAATATCCACAAGCAATACCACACCAACCAGATTGGAACGCTCGGCAAGATATTGGCTGAGATGTTTCTGCCATTCGAGCTTCATCGCCTCTGGTACTTTGGCATAACCGTAGCCGGGAAGGTCGACAAGCTTGTGTTCCCCATTAATATCAAAGAAATTAATGAGCTGGGTACGACCTGGAGTCTTACTGGTTCTGGCCAGCTTGTTGGAACCTGTAAGAGCATTGAGCGCACTGGATTTACCGGCATTGGAACGACCGGCAAATGCGACCTCCCGGCCAGTGGTTGGTGGACACTGGTCAAAGCGGGCAGCACTGATCAGGAAGTTTGTGGCCCGGTAGTTCAAGGAGGTGATATGTTCTGGCATAGGGAGGCTCTTTTTGCAAATTCTCGAGAGATTCAGATTTAACGGGGGCGTAGTATATAATGACTACGACAAATGGTGGTGCATTTCCCATGACAACAAACTACAAAATAAGCGGAATCGGGTTGTGTGAATGAAAAAATTAATTGCATATTTGTTGCCTCTGGGGCTCATAAGCTTGAGTTTGAGCGGTTTGACAGTCGCTGCTGGTGATGCTGTTGCTGGCAAGGAAAAGATCGAAGTATGCACGGCCTGTCACGACCCAACCGGTATCAGTATTGCGCCAAACTATCCGCATCTTGCCGGTCAGGGCGAGGGATATTTGACCAAACAGATCAAAGATATCAAAAGCGGTGAACGTGTAGTTTTGGAGATGACCGGTATGGTCGAGGAGCTTACCGATCGAGATATCGCCGACATTTCTGCTTTTTATGCCAGCCAAACCGCACCGACAGGACAGGCAGAAGAATCCTCCCTTGCCATCGCTAAGCAGCTTTACCATGGTGGTGACGTTGACAAGGGCCTGCCTGCCTGCAGCTCCTGTCACTCCCCGATAGGTTCCGGTAACGCTCCGGCCAGATACCCTGTGCTCTCCGGTCAAAGCCCCCAGTATATTGCTAAACAACTGCGTGATTTCCGGGAAGGGCATCGTGTCAATGATGGGGATACTCGCATTATGCGTGATATTGCCGAAAAACTGAGCAATAAGCAGATTGATGCGCTGGCGAGTTATATCAGTGGTTTGCGATAATCGCCATGTAGAGCAAACGGCCAGGAATAGGAAATGCCGCCCACCCCTAATAATAAAAACAGGGGCTGCATTTCCATGATAAAAAGACCTGAAATCTCATCAACAGCTAAATGATCTCTTCTACTTATGAATCTTCTCAACCGATTACTGACCGGATGTTTGAGTATACAGGGCCGCTTCTACGACGCGGCTATTCAATGTGGATGCTCCCTTATCGGACTTAAAGCTGACAGGGTAACAGCAGGGGATATCGAATTCGCACTTCTCCGTGGAGGCAAAGCGGAGGGTCAGACTATCCTGATGGTTCATGGCTTTGGCGCAGGGAAAGATAATTGGCTACAACTGGCTGCCGACTTAAGGAAGGATTATCAGATCATTGCGATCGACCTTGTGGGTCATGGTGAAAGCAGTCTGGAAGCGGATATTCATGGTCAACCTCTGGACTTCCTGATTCCCTCGCAAATGGAGCGACTCAAGACCTTGCTGGATGCCCTGAATCTCGACAAAGTTCATCTTATGGGCAGCTCTATGGGTGGCGCGATCAGTCTGCTGTTTGCCGCCGCCTACCCCGAACGTCTGCATTCCCTGACTCTGCTTAATAACGCGGGTATCGACACACCGGAGCCGAGCGAGTTTTTTCAGTTACTGGACAAGGGAGAAAACCCCCTGATCGTTCGCAAAACAGGGGATTTTATCCGCTTGGTCGATCTTGTAATGAGCAGAAAGCCGTGGACGCTCTGGCTTGTTGCCTCAATCCTTGAGCGCCGTGCTCTGGAACGGACTCACCTGAACGACAGAATTTTTGCGGACATGCTTAAATCCAGGGAGATCATCGGTGCACCAGAACAGATGGAAGCCATTTTGGCATCGATTTTCATGCCGGTACTGGTCATATGGGGAAGTGAGGATCGAGTGCTCCATACCTCCAGCGTTGAGGTGATGCAACAACATATCCCAAATATGCAGGCCGTCATTCTTCCCGGCATTGGTCATGTTCCTATGATGGAAGCACCTAATAGCGTGGGGAATGCATTCCGGAAATTTGTTAAAACGCTGTAAAAAAAGAAAAGGACTAAAAGAAAAGGACAGCCATATATTTTTGTTTTATGGCTGTCCTTTTCTTTTTTGGTCGGTTAAAAAATATTCAGGCATTTGCAGCACAAACCGGACGACGCTGGTTGCAGGGTATGACCGCCAGCCGCTTTTTGTTTGTGGGCTGATGATGGTGCATGTGGCTGTCCTTGATCTCCGTCCTGGTCAGACCTTTGAACGCCGTGGCTCTGTTTGGTGCTTTTGTGTTGGTGCAGGCAGTGAACTGGTTTAGCCTCTGCTGCTGAAATGGCACCGATAAAGTATGGCTGTCCCAGATCCTTCTGGTCCCAGATCCTTCTGTGTGCATTTCGGGAGCTTATCCCGGAATTATCAGTGACAGATATTAGTAAATGTTGTGAATCGTCTTATCAGAGGCGCAATCTAAAGATTACGGATTACAGGAATAAAAATGATGAACAAAAACCCTCTATCTATTTTTTGCCTGACCATACTGCTTAGTGCTTCGGTGCAGGCCGCGGAAACAGAAGCGGAACACGACTACGTTTATATTTTTGGCTATGGCAGCCTTATGCTGACTCTGTCCAGAACCGCGACAGCACCTGACCCGACAGATGTCGTATACCTCCCGACAAAAATCAAGGGCATGGGCCGGCGCTGGAACCTCTGGTCGAAAAAAAACAGCTCGCGGGTATTGGGTTTAGAAAAAAGCGATAATAAAAATGCGTTTGTTAATGGCTTATTGTTTCCGGTTAAAAGAGAAAAACTGTCAGATTATGACAGGCGTGAGGGAATAACAGCCTATCAGAGAACGAAAGTTTCAATCGACGATATTCAATTTTACCGGGAAAGTCATCGCAGTCAGATAATGGCAAACGGTAAACAGCCAGAAATATTTACCTATGTGGCGATACCCCACTCACCATTTTATGTAACCAAAGATAAAACTGATAAGCCTATCGCAACCTATTATTTAGATATTGTGCGCGCAGGCTGCATTGAGGTGGACAGAACCCATCAACTCAACGGGCACTTCATCAATGATTGTGTGCAAACCATGGTGCTCAAGGATTATGTCATTCACGATGACAGCGCCTCCCGAAATTACCCGACAGCCCTTCTCGAGCAGGCCAGGACAAAAGTTGTTGAACTCGAGCAATTTCTGAAGAATGACTGGCCTAAATATCAGGACGCCATTCATGAGAACTGGAAGAAGTAAAAATACCGGGCAACACTGATTGCTCGGTACATATTCCGAATCGCATACCTGTGATCATCCTCTTAGGTTTCTCGGGATATTATTATTTTTCTCTTTCTTTTTTAGATGTGGTTGTCTTTTATTTTCTGGGAAAAATATATGGATGTCCCTTATTTGTGCCTCTTATTTGTGCCTTATTTGCGTAGATTCCGTTGATTCCGTGGAATATCACTGTGTATCATCTTGATAGCATATGGTTGGTAATTCGCAAACTTTTGCGGATTCTGGTTTTTGTTCAGGCACTCTATCTAGTGGCTTTTTAACTACTTCAACCTTTCTTTGATTAATCTGACGCCTTTCCAATAACTCTTGCCAATAACCGTAAAATAACTAAGATGCCATTAAAATTGATGAACAAGACATAACAGAAATACCAAACATAGTCTTAACATGCTTGGTTCTTTGCTCTTCATCCAACGTCATGGCAAGATGCCATATACCATAGGCGCATCCACTTAACACAATAGGTAATGTAAGTACGACCGTATAATATATGGAAGAGCCTCTTAGATTATTAATCATATCCAAAATTTCTATTATTCATTGATTGAATAATCTAGACTTCTAGATCTGAAATAAGTTCCAAGCCTGATCTCGTTCCCACCGAAGAGTGGGAACGAGAGATGGGTATTTAAGCAAGATCAGCTGTGAACCAACGGCGCACTCACCTCTTCAACCTGCTTCTTTTTAGCCGCTCTCAAATAAAGCTCAGTCCCAACAAAACCAGCCACAGTGCCACCAATAGCCGCAACCACCAGTGCACCGACAACATTCATCGGATCATTGAAAGCAAACGGTGCCAGCAGGCCAGGAATAGGCGCTGCAGTCCCCGGAGCATTGTTGATAATGCCGAAGTAGACCGCACCCAGGCCGGAGATCGCGCCACCAAAGAAATTACAGGAATAGAACTTCAGGGCGTTGGCAGTAACGATGGGAGCTTGTGTTAACGGCTCTAACATAATGGCTATCATATTGCCGTTATTGCCCAGATTCAGTCGTTTAAGCACGATGCCGTTGGTGAAACTGCCACCTACGCAAGCGATAGCCGCAATACCCATTGGTAGTCCGGTCAGACCAAGAATCGCAGTCAACGCCATAGAGCTAAGCGGCGATGTGCAGACAACCTTGATAATACCCCCCAGCACAATACCCATAACAATAGGCGACTGTTTGGTGGCTTCACTGATCGCCAAACCAACGATACCCAGCGTTTCATTAACGACAGGTGCCGACCAACTGGCAATAAGATAAGCCAAAGGCGCAACCAGCAGAGCACCAGCGATGGTGTTAACCCCTTCCGGCAGACGCTGTTCCAGCTCATTGGCAACGAAATAGCAGAAATAACCAGCGATAAAGCCGGGCAGAATACCCTGACCCGCAACAGCTACACTGGCAACAGCGGCCATGACCGGGCTTGCGCCCATAGCCATACAGACCAGCATGGCGGCAGCAGGGCCACCCATAGAGCCAGCAGCAAGACCGGTAGATTTAAGAAAAGCGATCTGCATGAAATCGCCGGTGATGTAGGAGTGAACCGCTTCTACCAGAAAGCTGGCAACAGCAGCGCTGGCAAGCCCTCCCATGGCGGCTCGCCCTTTGGGCATGTAGGCACTAAACAGAGAAAACAACGACAGAGTGACCAGCAGTAACGAAACACCTTTCAAGAGTTCCATAGCCAACCTCTTTTTTATTATTTATTTTAATTGTCGGTTTTACATCAGTGACACACTTCTCAATTGCACACTTGGTTACACAATACGAATGATCAAAAAAAAACCCGGCATCATCGATGCCGGGTTTTTTATCATTAGAAGACGGTCTGGTCTTCTATTTCAGTGGTCAGGGCAGTCAGTGCCTTTTCCACCAGACTTCTTCTCAGAGCCTTCTCTTCCGCTGGATCCATCTTCGGGTTGCCCAGAGGATGAGGAATCGCAACAGCAGGAACGATCCGGTTGGCGCCTACGGTCAGGGAGATCGGCACAACAGTGGCGATGTGAACGACAGGCATTACTTTTTCAATTTCTTTAACGAGCGTTGCACCGCAACGCGTACAAGTGCCTCAGGTGGAGGTCAGAATGGCGGCGGAAACCCCGGCATTCTTAAGATGCATCGCAATTTCTGCACCGAACGCTTTAGAGTTGGCAACGGAAGTACCGTTACCTACGGTGGTGTAGAACTTGTCGTGCAGTTTGCCGATACGGCCTTCACGCTCCAGATCACGCAGAACGTCTACTGGCAGAACCCGGTTTGGATCCTTGTTACAAGCAACCGGATCGTAACCGCCGTGGGCCGTTTCGTGGGTCGCTTCGCACAGGCATTCCAGACCACCGATGGAGTATTCACCGTACTTGGAAGCACTGGAAGACTCGATGCGGTTAGGGTTGCACTTGGGTACTACGCCGCCGGAAGTTACCAGAGCGATAGTCGCGGTGCTGAGATCGAGGATCGCAGGCTGAGGAGCCACACGGTCAAAGACAGGCATTTCATATTCAGTCTGGAAAGGAGTGCCTTCCAGCTTGGCGATCAGCATGTTAACCGCACGCTTGGCGCCGCGTTCTTCCGCGAAGAAGTTAACGCGCAGACCGCGAGGCATGTAGCCTTCTTCAGCAGGCGTGCCCAGCTTGCCTTCTTTCTCGATCCAGGCAGTGACCAGTTTGGCCATGGCAGGTATCGCCTGACGCATGCCGGCGGCACTGTTGGTGGTTTCTACGATGTAGGAGAAGTTCCGGTACAGTTCGTAGCCGGGGTTCTCGTTGTACATACCGGAGATCACCGGAATGCCCAGACCGTGAGCCACTTCACCCACTTTGCCGCAGGCCATGCCGTAACGACCAGCGTTGAACGCAGGGCCGGCAATAATCAGATCAGGTTTGATGTCCTGGAGAATTTCGCGGATGCCCATGCAGGCAAGGCCTTCGTTCTCGTTGAAGTAGGAGTCACCGCAGATGATGGTTTTCACAATCTCTGCTTTGCCAGTCAGGGCAGCCTGCAGTGCAGCGCCTGGGCCGACAGGGCCGTCTGCCAGTTCGATCGGCAGGTTAGCAGCTTCTTCGCCGCCCTTCTGTCCGAAGAACTGGTTGATGTAATGAACAACTCGGATAGTCATGATCTGTTCTCTTCCTTTAATCCTTAAGCAGCCTTAACCAGCCATCGCGCACAGGTTGTGGTAACCCAGCTCGTTGGTGGCACCAGTAATCACCTGGATCTCGGCGGTAATGGAACCGTCCGCTTGCAGGCTGCCGTCCCAACCACCGGCGATCATATCGGCATAAGTATCGTGACCGATCAGTCTTTGCATCGCAGGCAGGTGGATAACCTGGTTAGCGTTGCCGTTTGTGATAACAGCGTCGCCTTTTGGTGTGGAGTCAGCCAGAGATTGGCTTTCACCGTTCTGGCCGGCGTATTCGTCGGTCAGCAGAACAGTTTTGATGCCCGCTTCTTCCAGCTTGCGGCAGTTCATTACCAGGTCAGCGTCGGGGTTACCGAAGCCTTCTTCACTGATGATGACCGCGTCCAGACCCATCTGCACAGCCAGCTTGGCTACGTAGTTGGAGGAGCGCTCTTTGTCAGCCAGAGTGACGTTTTCGTTGGTAATGATCACGCCCATGAAGTTGTACTTGATGCCGTGGTTCTCATACAGCTCGTGGATAACCGGGCTGTTCTGGTGCACGATGCTTGGGTTCTTGTCACAGGCGGATACACAGTTACCGCTCATGATCGCGCCATCCATAACCTCTGTCGGGTAGAGCAGAGTAGGCAGGATGGTCTTCACATCAACACCGTACAGGTAGGTGTCGTGCATCAGGCCCTGGCTTTGCAGCATGTAGACGTAACCAACCTTAGGCAGGTTTGGATACTCAGCAGCCTGCTGGATCAGTGGCTTGGTTTCGTAGGTGCGGGTTTCGTCTGCAGTCGCAGTCATGGCCAGCTGACCGATACGGTTGGCAGTTTCGATGCCTACACGACGCAGGATAGCTTCGTGATCGTATTGGTTGCAGGTGTCGTCTACTTCGCAGGTGATCACCAGGTTCTGGGTCTTGGAGAACGGAGTGTACTCCGCGCCAGGACCGCTCATGTCGATGATGCCTTCCTGGAAACCAACGACCTTACCGGTAGTCACGATCGCCATGCCTTTCAGCACGTGGGTACGGCCTTCGCCAACCATCGCTTCGTCGCCAGGATTACGGCCTGGGAACATGAAACCCTTGCCTTCAGCCTTGCAGCGCGCTTCGATAACATCTTTTACCGGCATGATGCGGGTGCTTTCGCCTGGCAGGGCGATGTCCAGCTTCACTTCAGCGATGCGGTGATCCAGTTCACGAATCCAGCCGGCCAGTTCTTCCCGGTTGATCTGCACTCGTCCGGAGGAAAGAGCGGTGTTCTCGCCGAACGCCAGCTCCTTCACATGGATATTGCCAATCTCTAGCTTCATTATTCTCTCCTGAGCGCTCTTCGGAGCGCTCTCCTGAATTGCCTGTTGATAAAACGTCAGTCGACATCTGATCGATCAAGCGATAAACCCGGATTCCTTCAACACCACGCATGCCTGCTCTCTGTCCTCTTTCGCCACCATGACGACGGGACCGGTGCAACCCATACCGGTGCGTGCAAAAATATTCTTGGCCCAGAGGGCGTCGCATGCCGTTTCGATATCGAGGATATCGATGCCGTTGATATCACTATCAGTGATCTTCTCGGGCGGCGCAGTCACAGTTTCGGTCTTCTCGGCGACACTCTTTGGCTTCAAGCCTTTCGGCTCTAAAGTAAGCAGAATCTCTTCCAGACCGGCCTCTTTCGCCGTTTTCAATTCACGACGGTAGAGGTTTAACAGGTCACCCTGAACACTGTCGGCCAGCAGGCGCATGGCACCGGCAATCACCGGCGCACCGGAGGCGCGGGAGATGATGCCAACAATTTGCTTCGCTTCTTCACCCAGACCAGGACCGTAGCCGTAGCCCAGTGCTTCGTAGCTTCCGCCAGTGTTAAAGGAGGAAAACACTTTCATCATCAGGTTGCCGGTCAGACTGTCGGCAACCATCACATCGGGAATGCCTTGCAGCAGATCATTGCCGCGCATCAGCACACCGCCATCGGCACGATCAGACTCGATAAAGTTGATCGCAAAACCATTGTCGTTCAGCTGACGCAGTGCCCGCTCAACCTGTGCCGCACCTTCCACATTCAGAATGCCGACAGTGGGCTGCTGAATACCGGAGGCTTTGGCCAGGGCGATACCGGCAATGGCGTTCTTGACCATGGCGATATTGCGAACGATGTCGCTTGTTCCGGTGGTGGTCGCCAGAATCATCTCGCGACCAATAGCAGGCGTGATCACCTTGCCCACGGTGCTGACACCCAGCGGGAAGCTGTAGTGCAGAGTGACGCAGGCGTCGATCTTGCCTTCTTCCAGTAGTGCTTCCATCACCTGATGGCACTCAAGCAGGTCGGAAGCGGGATGCAGTTCAAAACCACACTCTGCAACGTCACCAATCAGCACCGGCTCGATATCGGCGTACTGTCGTGCAGCCAGAGTGGCCGCGCGCACCAGCTCTTCAGAGCCGTGCTCGCTGCCGACCAGAGTCAGACCGATACGCTTTTTGCGTCCGAAACTGCCACTGGTCAGGCCGTCGGCCATCTCAGTGAAAGCACTGGCCAGGGCTTCATTCAGATTTGCCATGACCATCTCCTTACTGTTGAGCCGCTTTTTCAAGCAGACGTTCAGCGACATCTTTCATCGCTTCCGCTACCAGTTTGCGGGCTTCATTCTTTTCGAAACCAAGGCCATCAAACTCAGCCGCTTGTGCAGTAGAGAGACCCGTGTTCTTTTCGATCAGAATGGAGATGCCGTCGAACTGGTTGGTCATACGACCAAGGAACAGACTGCCCTTGCCCACGACCATAAAGTTGTTGATATCGTTGTGGATGATCGCTTCACGACCGTGGCCCAGGTAAGGCACGCCGGAAGGAATATGACCCTGAGTCAGCACATAGCCGGGAATACCGTGCTTGGCGACAAAGTTCATCAGTTCGCTGCGTTCCAGCTGGCCTTCCATAACCGCCAGGGCAGCGATCATCTTGTAGTTGGCTTCCGGCACGTTACCGGCACCAGCAGGTTTGGTGATCTCGGCGTTCTGCATCTCGGTGGCGAACTTGTCCACGTCGGTGATGATACGGCCGGCACGCTTGAGCGGTGCGGAGATCAGGCTGGTCATAACTGCTTGTGGCGCAGAACCAGTACCGATGGTGTGTCGTCCAACGATATCGGTATTCAGAATGGGGTTAATACCGTCGTTTTCACCGATGATGGTGGCGAAACCGGCGAGACAGTCTTCCAGAACCGGTACATTCTTCTTGATATGGTCACGGCCATTCATGGCCAGCTTGGCCACTGCACCACCGGCAACCACCATAACATTCTTGAATACGCCGCCCTTAACCAGGGCTGCTGCGTGAATCAGAGCGTGAGCAGGTGCTGCACAGAAACCGCGCAGGTCACTACCGGTAGCGTTGACGCAGCCCACCAGTTCACCAATCGCCTTGGCGAAGTTGCCGCCGCCACGCTGGTTGATATCACCGCAGGCCTCTTCGGAACATTCGATGATGTAGTCAACCTGGGAAAGATCCAGACCCTGCTTTTTCAGGTGCAGCGCCGCCAGAACACCGGAGGCTTTTACGCTCAGGTTTTCCAGAATAATGTGGGCGCTGAGGTTTTCATCGTCGTCGTGGGCACGCTTTACGCAACCGATCAGCTCGCCATTAAGCGTCAGTGGTTCAGCAATGTGCTCTTCTACCAGAGCGTGCATTTCAGCAGCGGTCATGGCGCACTTGTTGTCCAGCACGATATGGTTGAACAGCGGATGGATGCTCAGACGCTGATTAGCGTGAGTAATAAATTCTGGGGTCAGTTTGACCAGGTCAAACACATCGGAGTGTTTGAGCAGGGCGAAGAACTCGTCCTGAGGCATGATTTCACCGAAACGACCCTGACGTTCAGCGCCTTCTATCTGGTTTTCATACCAGGGTGCAGCAATACTTTCGAGGGTTTCAGGGAGAATATTACCGACAAAACACTGGTTTGCTGGATAAGCGACAACCTCTTTAAAAGAGCGTTGATGCTGCTTCAGCTCGGAAAGATAAGCCTGGTCATTCGACTTCCGGGCAAACACCTGGGTAGACCCGAAAGGAATAAAATCTGGTGTATGAGCAAGCACATAGCTTGCGCCTTTGATAACAGGGTAGTCCACGGCACGAGCTCCATTTAGTCAGCCGTACAGGAAACAACGTACAAAAAACAAGTCGTTATTTCTGCTGGATCTATGTCTGATTACTGCGGCAATTGAATGAACTATTATAAATATTATTTTTGCCGTAATAATCGCCGGATACAGATCTGGCAATTGCTGCCTGCCGACAGTCCTGCCATTTCTTATCTACCCCATCCGTCACACTGAATCCGCTGTTTATTTGAATAACATTCAAATAAACAGCGGATCGTTCATTGTCGTCTGCCTGGATCAACTTGCATAAAACAGGCTGGTCCCGGACAGACGACAGATGCACAATCTCTCAGAACGAATCATCAAGATTCAGTGCAACTTCCGGGTTAATGGTTATGCTGTTTCCAGATCAAGGAACTTACAGAATTTCTCCCGATATTCCCTGACTTCGGCGATGATTTCATCGATAGGCATAACCATTTCCATCATTCCAACCTGCTCTTCGTAAACGGCCGGATCAACAACGTCCTTGATTTCCGGATCTACGATATGGTGTACTCGAAGTCCCAACGGGACTCCGGCCAACGGACCTGCAAAAGTTGGGTCGCCGTTAGTTACGGTTTCAGCTGCCAGGCCGGATGCTTCGGCCTCTGCGCCACCCAGAATAACGATTACGTTTTCTGGACCGTACTTCTCGGACAATTCCTTGACCCGCTTTTGATTTTCAAGATCCATTGCGCCTGCGCTAGTTCAGACGAAACACTCGGTAGTGCTAAATACCACTTCGGCACCCGCGGTCTTTACACATTCTTCAATGGCAGGACCTGGAACACCGTCGCGATCACCGAGTATTACGACTTTCTTGTCTTTCAGCATGGCTTTCTGACCTGAAGAATCGCAATAAAGCGAACTCGAATAACAATCCCCAAAAAAGGGATCACCCTTTAAAAGCACAGTCATCGACTTATTTATTGCGTTCAATAAAAACGTCGAATCCTGCGGCGGAATAACACTCTTTTCAGAGAACCTTTTCAGAGAATCTTCTCAGCGAAGAACCTTAAAGAGCGTTATCCCTTTTTTAAAAACTTCAAACCTGAAATTTTTAAAATTCTTTGTACCTGTCTCTCCACTCTCGTCTCCACTCTCGCTTATAGATTCCCGCCTGCGCGGGAATGGCGATGGGATGAGGATCAGGCGTACTCTTCTACATACTGCTGAATCGCAGTTTCAATCTGCTGGGCATCCAGCTCTTCACCGGAGAGGTGCTGAATCTTTTCGCCGTTCCGGTAGAACACCATGGAAGGCAGACCCATAACACCCTGGCCCATAGCAACACGACGGTTGCCGGCAATGTTCAGTTTGGTGAACTTGATTTTGTCAGCGTATTTTTCGGACAGTGCCACTACGTCTGGCATCAGTTCCATGCAACGACCGCAGCTTTCGCCCCAGAAGTCGACCATTACTACGCCCTGGAACTCTCTGACTTCCTGGTCGAAATTGTCTTTGCCTACTTCAATCATCTCAATCCCCTCAGTTCTTTAGCCCAAACAGGCATTAACTCAAACAAGTGTTTCAAGTTGATCCGCTGCTGGTGCTTCCAGTCTTGCTGCTGGTACACCCTGGCTAAAGCGAATCACTGTAGGAATCTGGCTGACTTCGTAGCGGTCAGCGATGTTGCGGCTCTTATAGGTGTCCATGGTCACCAGTTTCAAGCCTTTGTCTGCTGCCAGTTTTTCAAGATGTGGCATCAGTTGCAGACTGGCCGGGTCAACCGGGCTCCAGAACATAACCAGAGTGTCGTTGGCGGCATCCAGCACGGAATCTTTCCAGTGCTCTTCTTCCTGGATGTAGCGCTCGGCGGCTACGGCTGCGACAGCGCCATCACCGGCGGCAGTGACGACCTGGCGCAGGAACTTTTCACACACGTCACCGGCTGCATATACGCCGGGCATGGAGGTTTCCTGCTTATTGTCGACTACGATGTAGCCGCCCTTGCTCAGTTCGATAGTGTCTTTCAGGAAGTTAGTCGCTGGTACCGTGCCAACGAACATGAATACACCGTCGCATTCTTGTTCAATAATTTCGCCGGTCTTCAGGTTCTTGATCTTTACACCGTTAACCAGCTCATCGCCGCAGATTTCATCAACGCAGGAGTTCCAGATAAAGGAGATCTTGTCGTTGGCATAGGCTTGTTCTTGTGCTGTGCGGTCAGCATCCAGTACGCCTTCGTCGTGCAATACGACCATACGGACACTGTTTACGAATTTGGTCAGGAAGACAGACTCTTCGACAGCGGTGTTACCGCTACCGACCACGATAATATCGAGGTCTTCATAGAAGTCGGCATCGCAGGTTGCGCAGTAAGAGACGCCTTTGGCAGTAAACTCTTTCTCGCCCTTGATACCCAGAATACGGGGGTTGGCGCCGGTGCCGATAATGACACTCTTGGCCAGCAGGGTTTCGCCATCGCGGGTGGTGATGCGCTTGAGGAAGCCATCACTCTCCATGGCCAGCTCGGTGACCAGGCCACGTTTGAACTCAACACCGAATTTGTCGCAGTGCGCTCTGAACTTGTGCATCAGTTCAGGGCCGGTGGACTCAACAATACCCGGATAGTTTTCCATCTCGGACGTTTTTGCACACTGGCCACCCGTGTTGCTGCTGCTTTCGAGCAGGAGGGTTTTCATCTTGCCGCGTGAGCAATAGACACCAGCTGACAATCCGCCTGCGCCGCCACCGATGATGATGACGTCATAAATCTCTGACATGATCTCTGACACAGTTATACCCCGATCTATTTTATTCAAGTTGTACGGGACTCAAGCCAGACCAGTCCTTGTTTTCTTATAAATTGGTTATCTTGCAACTTGATACATAGATCACTGCAAACCCCCGTCTTATGAGCCGGTCTGTCATCTGGCGAACTGAATAATGCGCCTGTTCAAATCTGTTTTTATTGATCTGAAGCAATAACGGCAACGAACAGGAATTTGCGGTAAACACCCCTCATAAAAATTGTATCTTTCGGCTTATACGCACACACATCGTCAACACCCCGTCGACACCGCGCAACAGCAAACAAAAGCAAACCAGCAGTTACGCTAAAATAGGCTACAACTTTTCATCAGGTAGTGGGTCAAACCTGCAATTCCTATACAATACGTCATATGACGTGTTATACA
>CAMRBW010000005.1 GCA_947040555.1 uncultured Oceanospirillales bacterium
CCTAATAAAGAGCAGAGCCTAATAAAGAGCAGAGCCTAATAAAGAGCAGAGCCTAATAAAGAGCAGAGCCTATACGTTCCCCTGTCAACGCTTAACCGTTGCCATTACTGACAACCGCCCATGATTCGGGGTTCCGGCGGTTTGCCAGGCCTTACCGGATGAAGGGCTTTCACCTTCAATCTTTTGCCGATTTAGTTCGGCGCACTGGATGTCCTTTTTATCCCGCCAGCCAGCTGATGTAACACCATCCTGACTTTACAAAACAAACCCCGCCGGTTGGCGGGGTTTGTTGTTTTTGGATTTTTAATCTTGGCTTTTCATACCGGCATTACTCACTGTTCCCCACGGATTATGATGTGAATTTTCTTCAGCACTCAATTCCCAGGAATTCTTAATCACCTCGCCACCATTCTTTCTTAATGTAGGAGTAGAATCCCTTTTTCTACTGGAGTTTTTAATAGAAAATATTTCTTCACTATCGGCCAGGGACTCAAGGCAAACTGCTTCCTCGCATACTTCCCCTTCAGCGACATCCGTATTCTTTTCCTTATGAATTACCAACGTTCCATTCTTCGCCCAAGTGGCTATGACACCAGTGCGCAGCCATACATCCCCTTTAACATCTTTAACAAATGCTTTTTTAGTTGCCTCTTCATCTTCAAAATACCCTTCGGCCACATTGGGGCCAGAAACAAAGAGCTCCCCTTTGCTATTATAAGAATCAGGATACTCGTCTGCCAAACCCTCATCAAGAGAAATAAGTACCTGATGCTTGTTGGAACGGTGGGTTTGAAAAGGAAATATTTTATAACTAGCGTTCAGGTACTCGCACTCAATATTATTAACAAAAACTTTCATGCCGGGTAGAAGCACCAACCCTTTTCCCGGTTCTTTCTCAAGGGCAATAAGGCCTGCCTCAGGAAGGCTATACCCGGCAATGATGTCTATATCAAAGTTCGTCTTGATGATTTCACGGGCCTGTGCGTCAATATTTTTGGCCCCAATAATGACCATTTTTGGCTTTTTCGATTTCAATGCATCAATAATATTCTTAACTGAGCCATTCACGAAAGCGTTCACTAGGTTTTCATCACCAAACAGAATATCGGCATGAGCCATATTCAAATTGTTGATTAATTCAAGTTCGTTTTCTAGGGGCTTCTCAAAATCGACAGATACCCTAGAACCTATTGGGACTAATAGGCTCCGGGGCTCCTCCTTTGATGGTTGGCCATCTTGTGAGGCCCATAAAACCGAGGACAAACTTCTTGAACAATCTTGGCGTTTTGTAGCTTCAACCACTAAAGGCAACATAGCCCCAAAAAGGTGTGTCATAGGCAGAGCATTTAAAAATGATAACATGGAGACATCCTTCTCCATGTCACTTAATTTTAATACCTCGTATACCTGCATTACATTTGCATAAATATTGTCATAGGTGTATTTGATTGGTATGAGCTTTCCATTTTGGCCTGTAGATAATAGCATCAAGGCTGTATCTGTGCAGTTGCGATTGACTGTTTTGCATTCAGATTCGGGCCCATCTTCCCCCGAAATAATGTCTGCAAGCGATAAGACCTTTATGCCACTAACAAAAAATTTAAGAGGCACCTCAAATGGACTTTCACCTGACACAACCAATCCATTAACCTTGGCAAGTTTCATTTTTAACAGCAGAGGGTTTTGGTTATCGATAATCATCGGTATGAAACCCTCATGAATGATACCGAAAATAACCAATGTAGAATATTGTTGTTTAATAGTCGTCATAACGCCAATCTGTTTCTGATCCGGAGCACCTTCAGATACTGAACCATCACTGAATACCTTCTTTAGCTCGGCTCTCACAGCCTGAATTATCTTATTGCTAATAATATCTATGCTAAAGTCCCCGGGCCCCGCCAGACAAATGGCCGGAAACAAAAAAACAGCACCCATAACACAAAGAACGGCCGCCCGCAGCACACGTCTATACCCAAAGAGCATCTCCCCCCCCCCATACGTAAGTAAGCAAGTAAGCAAGTAAGCAAGTAAGCAAGTAAGCAAGTAAGCAAGTAAGTAAGCAGGGAAGTTTAGACGTTTTCAGAGACTATTCAGCCAATTCATATTTTCCAGTAGTAAAAACAGTAGTAAAACGGACGGTCATATTTCAGAACTGTTGATCTGGTATCTTGACCGCTTTTTCCGAGCAGGTCATGGCTGTCGTTCTCGTTGCTTGTGTTCAGTGTCAACAAACAGATACTGTCGTCAAAAAGGGAAAAGCAGGCGCCGGGCATCAGCGTTACCACTGCCATTGCTGTAAGAAAAGCTTTCAGCTTACCTGCCGCTATCACAGGAACCAGCCAGACATACACGAAAGGGTCATATTAATCATATCTCAAGAATGCACTATCAACAGCTCTGAAACATGACCAAATTATTAAGGCAGCTTCAGTAAGCCACCTTTTTCTTGTTTACAGTTCCTGAAAAAACCAACGCACAAAAAGAAGTATGGCAATAAACAACATCAGACTTTCAATAGCCAGCAGCCAGCCCAGCCAGCTTTGATAAACCCAGCCATCAACAACGCCACTGGTAAAGTAGAACAGCACCACAAATCCCAGCCAGGCAAAACCCCTTCCATAAGCTGTAACAACCGCCGGAACAAAGATCAGCAGGGGCAATAACCGCAGGAACCAGATCAGCCAGGGAGAGTCGACCTCCGGAGGGGCAAGTATCCAGTGCTCCAGCGTGATAGTGATCAGCAGCAGGAAGTAGCAGGGAGCAGCAACCAGCCAGCTTATGCGGGCTTTAGGACCAAGTGTTGCGATCATAACGCTCTCCCCAGCTTGACAGCCAATTCGGCTATACGTTTACCGAGAGCCAGGCAGAGTTCCTTCTCATCAGACGACAGGGGATTTTTATTGCCGCCGGCAACATGACTGGCCCCGTAGGGTGTACCACCGGTTTGTGTTCTGTTGAGAGCCGGTTCTGAGTAGGGCAGGCCACAGAAAATCATACCGTGATGCAACAGCGGTACCTGCATGGTCAGCAGGGTACTTTCCTGACCGCCGTGCAAACTGCCTGTTGATGTGAACACGGCAGCGGGTTTGTCTATCAATGCACCCGTAAGCCACAGATTGGTGGTGCCATCGAAAAAATACTTCATAGGTGCCGCCATATTACCGAAGCGGGTCGGACTCCCAAGCACCAATCCACTGCAGTTGCGCAGATCATCTTCTGTGCAGTAAACGGCACCTTCTGCAGGAATATCCTCTTCTGTCGCCTCACAGACAATGGAGACCTTGGGCACCGTGCGTACCCGTGCTTCCACACCGGTCACCGATTCCACCCCCCGGGCAATGGTCAGCGCCAGATCACGGGTAGCGCCATGCACGCTGTAATAGAGGACCAATATATAAGGTTGTTGAGCGGCGTTCATAGGAGAGTCTCCTGATTCTGCGTAGCTGTTGATATCTGGCAGGATCTGCTGTTTTTTGAGATAGTCTATCTGGATGCAGAATAAGGGTATACCGAAATGGATTACAGGCGTAGTGCCAAATATGGGCGCAAAGTCGTGACGATAACATTCCAGCGCTTTATCACCGACAACTGTTTTGATCATGCCGCTTCCCTGACCTACACCACGCTGTTCGCCATCGTGCCCCTGCTGACGGTCACCTACAGCATTCTGGCATCATTTCCGACGTTTCAGGGTATTGGCGCCGAGATCCAGAGTTTTATTTTCTCCTACTTCGTCCCCTCGGCCGGGGAGACGGTGAGTGAGTGGTTGACCTCGTTCTCCAGTCAGGCCCGTAATTTGACCATGGTGGGTTTGGCGTTTTTGGTGATCACAGCCCTGCTCATGTTGCGGACAGTCGACCGGGCCATCAACATGATATTCCATGGCGATGACAGCCGCCGTCCGGTGACCAGCTTTCTACTTTACTGGATGATTCTGACCCTCGGCCCGCTGCTGCTTGGTCTCGGCTTTGTTGCAACCTCTTATCTCACGACGCTGCACTTTCTCGAAGAGGCAACGGTGACTCTGGGCGTCAGGGGCGCATTTCTTCGGGGGTTGCCGGTATTGATGAGTTGTATGGCCTTTACCCTGCTCTATATGGCGGTGCCCAAACGGCGGGTAAAGTTCAGCCATGCTCTTACCGGTGGTATCGGTGTTGCTCTGATGTTCGAAATGGCCAAGTTTGGTTTTACCATGTTCCTGGGGGTTTCACGTACCTATGAATTTATTTACGGGGCTTTTGCTGCGGTTCCTGTTTTTCTGCTGTGGATTTTCCTAAGCTGGATCGTGATTTTGTTGGGAGCCGAACTGGTTCATGCCCTCGGGGAGCCCAAAGGGGATGATTTCAAGGTGCTCTCTCCGATGCTGGCTCTGATCGCAATTCTTGCGGTATTCAAGGTGCGTTTTGAGCAGGGGCAGGCGACCGGGCTGGAGGATATCCAGAAAGCGGGCTGGCCGGTAGGACAACGGGATTGGGAGCGGGTCACCGGATGGCTGACCCGTGATGGGCTGTTGTGGCGAAACAATGTCGGGGCGCTGGCACCCGCATGCTCTTTTCACAGCGTGCAATTGGCCAGCATTATCAGTCGCTGTCCCTGGTCGTTGCCGGGCAATAACGAGCTGGATAAGTTGGAGCTCCGTGGTCGTCCGGACTGGTTTCGGACGCTTATCGGTACACTGCGGGGGTTGAACGATGAGCGGGACAAAGCACTGGCGGGTTCATTGGATGCGCAGCTTTCAGATCCGCCGCCTTCAAGCAGGCCGCCTTCAAGCACATCATTTGCAGACAAATCATCATAGAGGAGTGACCGGTGACCGGAAGTAGATTGTCCCTTCGGCAAGAGAAATCGGGCCGTGTGTTGGCAGTACTTATTGTTCTGTCTGTTCTGTCCGTTCTGTCCGGATGCCGTCAGCCTTCCGGGCCGACCTCGACCTTCAGGGATTATCAGGGCAATGAACTCTCCCGATTTTCTGAGCACTCTCCCTGGCTGATCGTGAGCTACTGGGCCATCTGGTGTAAGTCCTGCCGGGAGGAGATCCCCGAACTGAACGCACTGGCTAAAGCCGATAATGGCATTCAAGTCTGGGGCGTGGATTTCGATAATCCCACATCCGTAGCGGAGCTGGATGCGAAGGTGGATAAGCTGGGGATTGCCTTTCCCGTCCTTGCTCCGGCAAGTGTTCCTCAACTGGCACTGGAAATGCCGCCGGTTTTGCCTGCGAGCTATATAATTGCCCCTGATGGTTCTGTGAAGGAACGTCTGCTGGGTTCCTATAGCATGATCGAATTGCAGGACATCGTTCACCGGTTAAAAAGCGGGTAACAGTTATGGAAAAAGTGTGTCAAAAAGCGATTGTGCGCGGCAGGGTTCAGGGTGTCGGGTTCCGTTTTTCCGCCCGACTGCAGGCGGAAGAGCTCGGCATTAGCGGTTGGGCAAAAAACCTCCACGATGGCAGTGTCGAAGTGATGATGTGCGGTGAAGCCAGCGCCGTTAAGCTGCTGACCAACTGGATGGAAACCGGGCCAACGTCGGCCGAGGTTGAGAGCGTTATGGTGGAGGATATTCCCTGCCAGCAGCTATCGGGCTTTGTTACGCTTTAACGGCAAATCTCCCTCGGGATAAATCGAAGCGCAGTGTGCGGTATGGAATAAAAGAGAAGGTCAGGCTCTGGTATTCAGAGCCTGACCCGAACCGATTACATGATGTTAGCTTTCATGGCTTCTGCTTTGTTAACAGTCATAACAAAGTGCAGATTGCCACCCGCCTTGATATCAGAGTGCTCGAAGGTGTTGTAAACATTCAACGGCTTGCCGTTGATGGTCACCGACTTGACATACTTGTTCTCAGAGCTGTTGTTTTCAGCGGTAATGGTGAACTCACCTTGACCAATATTCACCACAGCTTTGTCGAAAATAGGACGACCAATGGTGTAGGTTGGATCAGCCGGCGTGATTTGGTAGAAGCCCAGGGCAGACAGAATGTACCAGGACGACATCTGACCCACATCTTCGTTACCGATAATACCGTCCGGTGTTGGCTTGTAGAACTCCTTGTAAACGCGATCCAGATACTCCTGGGCTTTCCAGGACTCTTCGGTACGGTTGTAGAGGTAGATCACATGGTGTGATGGCTCGTTACCGTGAATGTACTGGCCGATAAAGCCGGTCATATCCTGATGGTTATCGCCACCGTTGGAGTCGGCAGTAAACAGGTCATTCAGCTTTTTGTTAAAGCCGGAGGTTCCGCCCATCACTTCGGTCAGCTTGTCCAGATCCTGCATAAAGGTCCACTGCCACTGCCAGGCGTTGCCCTCGGTGTACCAGAGCGCATCGGAGTTATAAGGGTTGAAGTCAGCAGAGGCGTACTCGTTCTCGCAGGTATTCAGCTTCACTGGTACGAAGAAGCCAGCCTCTTTATCCCAGTGGTTCAGAGAATAGTAAGCGCGATCGTTAAACTCCTGGTAACCATACGTATCACCGGCCGCCTTGGCCATCTCACCAATGGTCCAGTCGTAGTAAGCGAACTCCAGACCATAGGAGACAGAGTTCCAGTTTGGCAGACCCACACACTTGTCACGTTCGTAGTAACTCAGCTGACCTGCCATGACCGCACTGAGGGTATGATCCGGAATTTGCGGGTAATCATACGGGGTGTAGTAGGCCGATTTTTTAGAAGCGTCGAAAGCACGCTGAGCATCAACATCCAGACCTTTCACCACCGCATCGGCGACAATGGCCGCAGATGGATAGCCGATCATGGTGCCGGTCTCTTTACCGCCCCCTTCCCATTTAGGCAGCAGACCAAACTCGTCTGATTTACGCAGCAGATCAAGAGCGTACTCTGTCGCACGCTCAGGTTTGATAATAGTCAGCAATGGATGAACAGCGCGGAAGCTATCCCAGGTGGAGTAGATAGTGTAGTTGGTGGTGTCGTCTGCCTTGCGCTCACCGCCGAGCATATCCCGGTAGGCACCATCCACATCCTGGAACACAGCCGGAGCAATTAAAGTGTGGTAGATAGCGGTATAGAAGTTGGTCTTCTCTGCCTCAGTACCACCTTCCACCTTGATGGTGGAGAGCTCTTTCGCCCACTTCTGCTCTGCGTCCTTTTTCACCTGCCCGAAATTATAGGTAGGAGCTTCTGCCATCAGGTTGCGCTCGGCACCATCCCAGCTGACCGGAGAGAGTGCGACACGCATTTCAATCGGGCTATCGCCTTTGCCAAAGTCCAGATAGGTGACCTGCTCTTTATTCGGCGCATTGATGGAGCCATAAACAGCGCCCATCACCATATTGGCCGGATCTCCACCCTCGCGGGCAATCATAGCGCTGGCGACAGGTTGATTGAATTTGGCGTAGAAGAAAATTTCCTGTCCCTGGAACCAGCCGGTGGACTTGCGGCGACCGCGGATCGTGTATTCATCCACCAGTTCCACACGGTTCTGCAGGGATTCGCCATTATTGGCTTCCAGAGTGTGAGCCAGGTCAAGCTTGATTTTCCGATCGGCACCGGGAGCGTAGGTGTAGCGGTGCACGCCGACACGGGTGGTGGCGGTAAGCTCGGCCTTAATCTGTCCTTCGTTCAGAACAACAGAGTAATAACCGACAGATGCCGTTTCATTAGCTTTGTCGAAATTGTTATTTTCTTTGTCGGCATCATCGGAGTAGGGAAGTACGAGGATATCACCCAGATCGGTAGCACCGGTGCCAGAGAGGTGGGTGTGGGAGAAGCCATACAGGTTTACGTCAGTATCAAAAATCTGGCCACCATTGTAGTCACTGGCATCCCAGTAACCGGAAGCGGAGTGCCAGGGATTTTGACCCTCTTCTGTATCCTTCCCTGTACCTTTAAAAGTATCAGGCGACAGCTGCACCATACCTGACGGTACAACGGCACCGGGGAATGTGTGACCGCTGGCCGCTGTGCCAATCATCGGATTGACGTATTTCAGAAGGTTAAGATCAACAACTATCCCGGCACCATCTTCAGGGCGCTCAGGCTGAGGAGGCGTTGTCGGTTCCATCATTATGTAGTTGGTGGTTTCTTCTTCACAGCCAGTTAAGCCCATTACACCAAAGGCAACAGCAACCGCCAACAGGGTTGGTTTAAGCTTCATCATATTTCCCTACATCTCTTTCAAGAGAGTTAAAGAGCTAAAAAATAGTACATACTGTAATGCCAACCGCGTGTTTGGCTTCGCATAAGAGATCAGCGTGACGTTGGTTCAGGAAGGAGTAGTTTCAGATTTCAAGTACGCGAGTCGTTGCTAACGACAATAATCCTATATTTGTTTTTTGCAAAAAAATGAAGACAAAAAAAGAATTGCCTGCAAATTGCAGTTCAATTTTAAAAAACAGATAAATATTTTTTAGTTAGTACAAAAAAAATTGAATATTAAGCCTGAAATATTACACACGGATCAAATAATCAACCCTTCAAGAATCGAACGCCATCGAACATATACACGTAATATAAATGAGATTTCCCCTTCCACATACCTTAGATATCAATCGTATATCGGACTAATGTAACATTTTTTGTGATTCACTCTGACAATTGATCCATATCAAACATTGAGCACTCTATAGCATCATTGACAGCTCCATTTTATGGCCTTTTGGTTTTTTTGATTCAAATCAACGGCAGTAACAAATCAGAAAAAATGCTACAAAATTACCGTATTTGAATTATTTGAATTGTTTCTGACAAAGAATTTCTACTTTATATTGGCCCCATGTTCAATGGTGTTCGGGTTTGAACGTCTGGCAACCCCGAGCAAGAGCAATAAAAACAGCAGTATCGAAGTCATCTACTCGCCTGACTATCCGCTTCAAACTATCTATAGGGTTTTCAATGGAATTTAAACGTAGCCTTCTGGCCTGCGCAGTTGTGTTTGCCGTAGTTAATATGACGGGCTGTAGCGATAATGATGACGATACCGTAATAATCACGCCGCCCATTGAATCTGAAAGCACCGTACTGAAGTATGTTGATACCCTGATCGGCACCAATGGTCTTGGTAATGTAAATCCAAGCCCGGTCACGCCAGAGGGTATGATCCAACCTTCGCCAGATAACTGGAATCCCAATAACTGGGATGGCAAGGGTTCACCATCGAATTATCACCACAACCTGAACCTGTTGTCCGGTTTTAGTACCACCCATATTTCCGGAGCCGGCAAGGGTGACTTGAACGACTTCGCCTTCCTGCCTTACACAGACTTCAATACCGATCCTGTCACTATCGACAAGAGCACCGAGGTGGCAGAGGTTGGTTACTACGCTGTTGACCTGATTGAAACCAGGGTTAAAGCAGAACTGACAGCCACAGACCGTGTCGCCTTCCATCGCTACAGCTACGAAGATGGCCAGGATCGTAAAGTACGCATCGATCTTCAGCACGAACTGCTGGAACAGTATGGCAACCACTCCCGCAGCATCTACTACAAGAAGGTCGGCGATAACGCTATTGCCGGTGCCCGTACCTCCAATGAATGGGGACAGTGGCAGACAGTGTATTTCTATGCAGAGTTCTCGGAGTCAGTTATTAGCGAGACGCTCTACGTCGATGGTCAACCTTCCGACCTGACTGAAGCGGGTCTGGCGGATTACGAGGGTTATGGTGACAAACGCCCCCGTGTCCGTGACATCATGACTCACCTGAACTTTGGTGCAGGCGATCAGCCAATTACCGTCAAGATGGCTATTTCCGGTACGGGTGTAGAAGGCGCGATGGCCAACCTCAAGGCCGATCAGAATGGTTGGGATTTCAACGCTGTTGTTGAGCAGAACCGTGCTCAGTGGAGCGAAGTTCTCGGCAAGTTTACCGTCGAAGGTGACAGCGAAGCTGACAAGACCATGTTCTACACCTCCCTGTATCGCACTTACGTTGCACCGTTCGTCTATCAAGACGTCGATGGCAAGTACCGTGGTATGGATGGCAAGGTTCATCAGGCAGAAGAAGGCTTTACCAATTACTCCGTCTACTCCATGTGGGATACCTTCCGTGCCGCCCATCCATTGAAGACCATTATCGATAAAGATCGTGCGGTTGAGTATGCGCGGGATCTGTTAAACAAATTCAAGACCGGCGGTGTATTACCCAAATGGGAACTCCACTCTGACTTTACCGGTGAGATGGTTGGTTATCCGGCGGTGTCTGTTATCGCAGATATCATGGTCAAGCACCCCGAAGAGTTCACTCCGGAAGAGTACACTCTTGCCCTGCAGGCGGCAGAGGTTTCTGCAAACTTTGATCTGAGCGTCACTGACAGCTGGGTTCCCTACCGTGATGCCTGGAATGGCGACAAGCGTTTCACCGTAATGACCCGTCATGGTCAGTATGCAGAAGAGCTCGGTTATGTACCGGCCAACATGAAATGGGCTCCAGAACAGGCTCCAGCCGGAGTTTCTGGCTTGAAAAAGGACAAGTACGACGAGCTGGTTAATGAATCTGTGTCGTATGGTCTGGAGAATGCCTACTACGACTGGTGTATCGCCCAGATTGCCAAACTGGCAGGCGATGAAGCGCAGTTCCAGCGCTACATGAAACGCTCGGAAACCTTCAAAAACTACTTTGACCACAACCCGCAAGAGTACAGCAAGTACGCAGGTGCCACCGGCTTTATGCGACCGGTTTACCAGGAACTTGGCTCCGCAACCGGTACATGGGCGAATAATTTCGATTCAACATGTATCGATCAGGTGACTGGTAAATATACTGGCAACGACTTCGGTGTTTGTAAGAATCTGAATAACGCCGATATGTTCTGGCCCTACCGTGCCGAGCACCGGAGTGAAGACTTTACCGAAGGCAATACCTGGCAGTGGACGTGGTTTGCACCCCATAACATCAACGGCCTGAAAAACGTTATGGCTGGGGTGAAGAATAAGCGCACCAACTTCGAGCAGCCGGAAGCCATCGCTCCCAAAGGTGATGCAAGCTTCCTGAAAAATCTGGATGCATTGTTCACCGCCGATTCCAAAGCGGATACTTCACAGGGTGATATGACCGGTTATATCGGGCAGTTCATCATGGGTAACGAACCTGACCACCATGTTCCTTACCTGTACAACTGGACCTCAGAGCCCTGGAAAACCCAGGAATACGTTGACCAGGCCATCAATGAGTTCTTCCATCCCACCAAGGAAGGTCTGATTGGTAATGAAGACGTGGGCCAGATGTCGGCCTGGTATCTGATGTCGGCCATGGGCTTCTATCAGGTGACGCCTGCTGACCCAACGTACACCATTGGTCGTCCGATCTTTGACAAGGTTGCTCTTCCTGTGAATGGCGGTGAATTTACCATCACTGCGGAAAATAACTCGGAAGAAAATATCTATGTCAAAGCGGCCACCATTAACGGCAAGCCGCTGGGTGACAATCTTTCCTTCCACCATTCTGAGCTGAAGCCGGGCGGTGAGCTGCATTTCGTAATGACCAACGATAAGACCGCAGCCATAAAAGCCAGCTCTGCAAAATAATAAAACATTGGAATAAGGGGGCGGTGTTATGCCGCCCTCCTCTCCGCAGACAAATTAATGATCGGTGCCAACGGTGTCTGGCCATCGGTTTACACTCGAATTCGAGGTTTTCAATGGAATTTAAACGTAGCCTGCTGTCTTGCGCAGTGGTGTTTGCAGCACTTGGTATAAGTGGCTGTTTTGATGACGGTAATGATAATGACGATTATGTGGTTACCCCACCGGTAGTAACGCCAGAAGCAAACACGACGTTTACCCGCTACGTTGATCCATTTATTGGCACCGGTTTTAACGGCCACACCTTCCCAGGCGCTGTTGTTCCAGAAGGCATGATTCAACTCTCCCCTGATACCGAGCTGTTAGGCTGGCACTCATCCTCTGGCTATCACTACGACAAAGAGACGCTATACGGTTTCTCCCATACCCACCTCTCCGGCACTGGCATGGGTGGCCTGGGCGACGTTCTGTTTATGCCCTACGTAGAAGGCAAGCAACATGAAGTCGTGACCATGGATAAGACGACAGAGACAGCTGCTCCCGGTTACTACTCGGTGGTTATCAAGGACAATGGTATTAAAGCGGAGCTCACCGCGTCTGCTCGTGTAGGTTTCCATCGCTATACCTATCCCGAAGGCAAACCCAACAAACTGAAAATTGACCTGAATAGCATTCTTAATGCGGATTGGGGCAGTACCCCGATGCGTAACAAACTTACTATCGTTGATGATTACACCATTATGGGTGAGCGAGATGCTCGCCAATTCTCCGGCTGGGCGAAAAACCAGAAGGTTTATTTCTACGCAACGTTCGACAAAAAAATCAAATCGTTTGAACTGTTCGCGGATAATGAAAAAGTTGATGGTCACAGCGCCGAACATATCTCGGAAATTATCACCACTGAGACCGGCGGTCTGAAACGTATCAAGGCCGATGTTACCGCATTCATCACGTTTGAAGATGGTAGTAATGAACTGAATGCGAAAGTTGCAATCTCCGGTGTAAATACCGAAGGTGCGGAAAAGAACTACGACGCAGAAGCCGATGTCACCTTTGATATCGCCAAGGCCGAAGCCAATAACAAGTGGCACGCAGCGCTGAATAATATTCAGATTAAGGGTGGTACCGAGGTAGAAAAAGAGATTTTCTACACCGCTCTCTATCACACCAAGATTGCGCCACAGGTTTATCAGGATGTAGATGGTCAGTACCGGGCAATGGCAGACGGTTCGCAGGTATCCATTTCTCAGGCTACCGATGACCAGCCAAACTTTGGTGTCTACTCCCTGTGGGATACCTTCCGTGCCCTGCATCCGCTGAAGACTATCACCGAGCCAGAACGAGCCGTTGATTACGCTAAAAACCTGATCGAGAAATACCGTGAAGGTGGTCTGCTACCCAAGTGGGAACATCTGGGTGACTATACCGGCACCATGGTCGGCTACCCGGCTGTTGCCGTTATTGCTGATGCCATGACCAAGTTCCCGGAAGCGTTCAGCACGGAAGAGCGCCAACTGGCACTTGAAGCGGCGGTTGCCTCTTCAACCTGGCATCCGGGTGATTTCCAGCACTGGGATAAGCCGGTTCTTGATCGGGTAATGACGCCCCATATCAAGTACATAGAGGAGATTGGTTTTGCTCCGGCGGTGGTGAAAGACGTCGATGGCAATATTGTGAGTGGTACTGCCGAATCAGTCTCCTATGGTTTGGAAAATGCCTACTACGACTGGTGTATTGCCCAGATTGCCCGCCTGGCAGGCGACGATGCGACACAAATTAAATACATCAAGCGCTCCCAGGGCTACAGACGTTACTTTGATAACAACCCCGCTGAATATGCCGAACATGGCGTGACCGGTTTTATGCGTCCAGTGATGGAGGACAAAACCTGGAGCACACCTTTCGATCCCTACAACGCCATCCACGAGACAGGCAACTACACCGAAGGTAATGCCTGGCAGTGGACCTGGTTTGTGCCCCACGATATCGCCGGTCTGAAAAATGAGATGGGTGGTGAAGCAGCCTTTATGGCCAACCTTGACGCGACATTCACCGCGGAAACAACCGGTGAAGAGACTGCCGATATGTCCGGTCTGATCGGTCAGGTGGCGTTTGGTAACGAGCCCTCTCACCATATCCCCTACCTCTATAACTGGACGGCGGAGCCCTGGAAAACCCAGGAAGTGGTGAACTACATCCTTGAAGAGATGTACACCGACCAACCTGCAGGTGTTGTTGGTAACGAAGATGTGGGCGCGATGTCTGCCTGGTACGTGATGTCTGCCATGGGCTTCTATCAGGTAAACGGCGCTGACCCTGTTTATACCGTGGGTCGTCCGTTGTTTGACGAAGTGGTTATCCCGGCTGAAGGTGGTCAGTTCACCATTACCGTTGAAAATAACGCTGACCAAAATCTTTATATCAAGGATGTCACCATCAACGGCAAACCTTTGGGTGACAACTTCACGTTCCACCATCGCGAATTCAAAGCCGGTGGTGAGCTGCGCTTCGTAATGACCGGCGAAAAGTCCGAGGCTATGAAGCCTGTTCCCGCTCAATAGTTAAAACCTGCAATCACAGACAGGGAATCCCACCGGATTCCCTTGTCTTGCGCTTATCCATTAATTTGATCTGAGATAATGTATGTATTTTAAACGTAATCTTCTGGCCTGCGCCGTTGTATTTGCCACGATAGGCATTTCAGGTTGCAACGATAATGATGACGATGACTACGTAATTACTCCTCCTGCACCTGAAGCAGACTCCACATTTACCCGCTACGTCGATCCATTTATTGGTACCGGGGCTGATGGCCACACCTTTCCGGGAGCGGTTGTTCCGGGCGGTATGGTTCAGCTCTCTCCCGATACTGAAATGGAAGGCTGGGGCTCCGCGGCCGGTTATTTTGACCATGGCAAAGAGGCTGATATTCCTGTTTACGGCTTCTCCCACACGCACCTGAGTGGAACAGGTATTACTGACCTGGGGGATATTCTGGTACTGCCGTTTACCGATAAGGCTAATGCCACCTACAACACCTTTGACAAGGCCAACGAAACGGCGAGTGCCGGTTACTACTCCGTTGAACTGAACCGTGGTGAAATCAAGGCTGAGCTGACCACCTCTGCCCGTGTCGGTTATCACCGCTATACCTTCAAGCAAGGTTCAACCCCTTTTATCAAGCTTGATCTCGACCACACGCTGAACAAAAGCTGGGGCAACCGTACCACAATCGGTGATATCGAATTTATCGATGAGTACACCATTCGTGGCAAGCGCAGCTCTGATGGTTGGGCCAATAATCAACACATCTATTTTTATGCCAAATTCAACCAGCCTATCCTGAAGGCCACGGCACTGATTGATGGTGTTGAGACGGAAGTGAGTCTGAAAGACGACGCCCATGAAGCGGTAAAAACCATCGCCTATCTGGAGTTTGCACCTAATACTCAGTCTATCGAGATGAAGGTGGGCATCTCGCCAACCGGTAGGGAAGGCGCGCAGAAGAATCTGGAGGCGGAAGTTCCCGAGTGGGGCTTTGATTCCGTACTGGCAAAATCCCAGCAGGCCTGGCACGAAGAGCTGTCCAAGGTGAAGATCAAGGGTGGTACCGAAGATCAGAAAGAGATCTTCTACACCTCTCTCTATCACGCATCTATTGCCCCGATGGTTTTCCAGGATGTTGATGGTCAATACCGCGCCATGCGTACCCAGCAACTGAAAGACGCCGGTGACGTACCCAACTACTCTATTTACTCTATGTGGGACACCTTCCGGGCCTTCCATCCTCTGCAAACCATCATTAATCCTGAGCGCGCTGAAGAGTACGCCAATGATCTGATTCGCAAGTATCATGATGGCGGCATCCTGCCCAAGTGGGAGCTACAGGGTCACTACACCGGCACCATGATCGGCTTCCCAGCGGTCTCCATCATTGCTGACGCCATGGCTAAAGGTCTGGATGTTGATCCACAGCAGGCCAAAGAAGCGGCAGAATTTACTGTTCGCTACCATGAGAAAACCGAGTTCCCGGACTGGACCGAAGACCAGAATATCGGTGCCGCTAACGTGGTACAGGTTAAGGTGTACGAAGAGAATGGCTTTGTTCACCATGGCTATTGGAACAGTGCGTCGTATACTCTGGAGTTCGCTTATGGCGACTGGGCCATGTCCGAAATTGCCCGTATGACCGGTGATACGGCTCTGCAGACCGAGTTCCTGACCCGCGCTGAAAACTGGCGCAACCACTGGGATGAAACAACGAGTTTCCTGCGTCCGAAGAATCATCCCAGGAGTGCTAGTGCCAACAAACCGCCACTGGAGTTCTATCTGCCCATCGATGAGAGTGGTCTGGCTGAGTGTGAGACTCCATATGACACTGCTACGGTTTGCCCAAAGCTGCCGTTCGACCCTTACTACGTGGACGAATTCGCATTTACCGAGGGCAATGCCTGGCAGTGGAAGTTCCAGCCACTGCACGACTTTGACGCTCTGAAAACAGCAATATACGACGCTGACATCAAGAACGGCAAAACCGATACCACACCGAAGAAATCTTTCCGTGAAGATCTGGACGAACTGTTCAATGCCCGTTCTTCCAACACCGGTGAAGAGCTGCCCGACCTGACCGGCTACATTGGTCAGTACATGCACGGTAATGAGCCTTCGCACCATATTCCTTATCTGTACAACATGACTGATGAGCCATGGAAAGCGCAGGAGTATCTGGACCGCATCATGTCTGAGATGTACACCACAGAGCCAACCGGCTTGATTGGTAACGAAGACGTTGGTCAAATGTCGGCCTGGTACATTATGTCTGCCATGGGCTTCTATCAGGTGTCACCGGGCAATCCAGTGTACTCTATTGGTCGTCCACTGTTTGATGAGGTGTCGTTCAATGTTGAAGGTGGCGAATTTAAAGTCGTTGTTGATAACAACAGCCCCCATAACAAATATATCGCCTCCGTTACCATTAACGGCAAGCCGCTGAGTGAGAACTTCACCTTTGGTCATGAGGAGTTTGTAGCCGGTGGCGAGCTTCGCTTTGTTATGACCGGAGATAAAAATCTGGCTATGAGAACCAACCTGATCTGATTGTTGCCATAGATCATCAGAGAGGTCGCCTTAGATGTTCAGGTGCCCTCTCTGGTGTGACTGCTCAGGGTCGAAATACCGATTGCACTTATTGTCTTACTCCAGCTTCCGGTGGGTGGAAGATATTAAAGAGTACCCAAACCAAGCCGGGTAAGCTGAAACATCAGGATCCGGCCGCATAGGCGGCACCGAGCACCTCGAGCCATTTGTCTCCTGCCCGCTGCTGAATAGAATCCACATGATCGGTCTTATAACCTCTGACACCAACATTGGACTCCTGAATCTCATGATTCCCGGATTCAAGCAGGATGCTCTGAAACAGCGTCTGATCGTCCCCCTCTAAAGGATTACCGGGAGTGGGCACTTCGCCATCCCGCTCAATGCAGGCCGCCATAAATTTAATTTCAGCATCCAGCATGCCGGTTCGATCCTTACCGCTTTTGCAGTTATAGAGCGGCACAGCACCAATCTTTGATGTCAACAGTGCCACTCTGGTTGCCAGCTTGTAAGCGTCGTGATGTTCGTGGTGCTGCTTACCGCTGAGGTAAATTGTTCGAACCTGTGTAGCCAGGTTATTAATAATATTTATTTCCGTCTCTAGTGCTTTGATGTCACTGTTAAGATTTTGTGCTGTGTCGGTATTATTCTGCAACGTAATCAATTTCTTGTTGAGTTCACCTAAACGATCACCAACAAAGCCCCCTATTTGACCTTTGGTTCCCCCCAGCATTTCATCCATAGCCTTGCTGTTCATTTGATGCTGGGTAACACGCCCCCCCGTCAGGCCAGAAGCGATTCCCACCCCACCCGCATTCACGGGAATATTGAATCGGGCCTGTTTTAAATTGAAGGCAACAGTGCGGGTTTCACCATCCGAGGCGGGAATTTTAATCTTTACCGGTTGTGATCCATCAACCAGTTTCCTGAAGGCTTTGTTCTGGGCTTTCTGTAGTTTATTTTCTTTAGAAGAACCAAGGCCTGTAGTCACCAGTGAAGTCGATGTGGTTATTAATGTTGGAGCCTGGCTCTCATTTGCTCCCGCTTCAAGTGCTCCCGCTTCAAGAGCTTTATTATAGAGCTCTGGCTGGCTTGCCAGCGCTGCAATAATACTTTCTTCCGCTTTCTTATTCGCTCCAGCCTCTCTTTCTTTCTTATTTTTATGACCAAAAGGGGAGTGAATGCCATGGCGAATACCGGTAAAGACTGATTTTCCTGCTATCGAAAAGTCTGAACGCCATAAATTGGTGGCATGGCCGGTATTGGTGGTATCCGCACTGCTGACACCACCTTTTCCATATTTATTTATGAAAATTTCTCCATCGGAAACACGTATTTTTGAAGCGGGCGTTTGTTGTGATTGGTACTGTATGCCATCCACAGAAAAGTTATTATCAAAGACTGCCCAGTCTCTGCTATTTAGCTGCTCGACATAAGCATTCCTCAAAGCGCTTTTCGCTTCTGATTTATCAAAACCTACTGATACCAGTTGCTCGGCCAATTCCTTGGGCAAACCTTCCTTAACCGCCTTTTGCTCTTTTTTTGATGCTTCCTTATCACCGTTTAAAGCCACAGAAAATTCAAGTTCTTTCAAACTATAATTCAAGTGTTCTTCCAGTTTTTCATAACGCTTATCATTTTCATTTTTGTTATTCTTCAAAATATTTATTGCTGAGTTGATATGGATTTTCTGTATTTTGAGCAGCTCTTTAAGAGAGTTAGGTTTAAGCTGAGCTTGATTGAATGGATGACTAAGGTCAGGCTCGAGTTCTCCACTTTTTATCTCTTTAAACCGCAGACTGGTTATCTCTGCTTCCAGACCCGCGTCTATCAGTTCAGCAAAGATCTTGTCGGATAAATTATCCAACTCATTCTTCAGATCGTCGGTGACTTTTTTTGGACATTTTTCCTGAAGTTGTTCATCATAAGTATCAATTAAATTCTGCAGATTTTTGGTAAGCACTTTCTTATCATCATCGTCATACTGGGCAGAAGCTATGCCTTCACGAGCTAAAGTCAGACCAGCGTTTAGTAAATTGTTTTTAGTAATTGTATACTGTTGAGGCTGTGTTTCAGCGGAATGTTCGTTAGATTTGGCGACCTGTGGTTGAGGCTGTGTTTCAGCGGAATGTTCGTTAGATTTGGCGACCAGTGGTTGAGAGCCAGTTATGACTATATCTCTTGCGCTGAGAAGTTTTTCCTCGGGCTGATTGGATTTGTCACTACTTTTCCGGGATATGTTTTTAATAGCGTTAGGCAGAAACGTTATGAAGCGTCTGAATACCTTACTGCTACCTTTATTCTTCACTTCAGTAGATATTTGTGTCGTCTGTGTAATAGAATTATTACCGCCAATGTTTGGAGTGTTACCTGCCATGGTTTATTTCCCTTTTAATTAATCAGGCCCGAACCCAGCCCCCAGAACAGCACGGTGACTACCTTCATTGATACCTGCATGACTCACGCTACACAGAGCGTTGGTCTGCAAATAAAAAGCCGCACCCTTTCTGGAGCTCCTCTATCTTATTAAAGACAGCACAGAAGAGACAAATGATCCAGAAATCAATAAAAAACTACCCCTCGAAGGAGGCGGTTTTTTACTGCCGGCGATCACGATCAGGCAGGATTAATGGTGAGGGAACCAGAACCATTTTTTCCGGCTTTCGCCAGCCGTTGCTGACGCACCTCGGTGAGCAGGGCTTACGCACCAGTTGACCCGAGTCAGGAACCGTATAAAATCCCCACTTTTTCATGACTCACAAGCCAGCTCCTCTCATCACATTCCTTGAAACGCTAGAAAACGTTCGTCGTGCTGTTTCCTGCCAGCACAACTTCATCGACATTCTTGTGATCGCAGTGTGCGCCATCATTGCCAACGCCGATACTTGGGAAGATATGGAAGAGTTTGGCGATGAAAAGGAAGAGTGGCTCCGTACATTCCTTGAGCTGCCAAATGGCATCCCCTCCCACGACACTTTTTATCGCACCTTCTGGCGGTCAAAGGTAATCAGAAAAATCTGGAAGAAGATATCCGGAATCACATTGAAGCGCACTGGAAAAATCATCCTGCGGATACCCCGTCTGACAGTTTTTATGAGGAAAGCAATCGTGGTCATGGGAGAGAAGAATATCGGTGCTGCTGGACGTTTACTGACATTGCGGCCCTCAGAGATCATGAGGCCTGGGATGGCCTGAAGCAGTTCGGTGCCGTGCAGGCTGACAGAGTCATCAATGGTAAAGCGACAACAGCTCTGCGCTTCTACATTTGCAGCAAAGAGATGACAGCAAAAGACATGCTTTCTGCCACAAGAATGCATTGGGAAGTGGAGAATAACCTGCACTGGATGCTCGACATTGCATTTTCCGAGGATGCCTGCCAAACAAAGAACGAAAACGCTGCCGAGAACCTCTCCACCCTGCGTCGTATAGCCCTAAACATTTTGCAGCTCGATAAAACCAACAAACGCAGCATCAAAGGCAAACGGAAGAAAGCTGGCTAGAGCAATAACTATCTGGCCAAGTTGCTTAAGTCATTCATTGTGACTGGTGCGTAAGCCCTGGTTCAACTCCGGCTATGCTGCAATGGCACTGACTTAAGCCGAAACTCTTTGCTGCGCAAGGCATAGCGGCTGAAGATGACGAGGCCAATTGTCCCAATCGATACAAACTGCGGGCGGTGAAGATGTGACCAAAGCTCTTTCCCTCGTAGCAGTACCCATGTTTAAAGGCCAGAAAGCCCGGTCAGTACGAGGGGTGAAGCCTTAAGTCAGTGCCATTGGGCTATGTTGCCCTTAAAGGTTGAAGGTGAAATTAGGCTATTGTTTATGCCTATTTCTTATGAAAAATCGGTATAGCAGTAACATCAACAACTTAAAAAACTACTTCTTAGTCTTATTTACGTGCCAACAGGCCACTATCCTTCGATCCGGGTTATAAGAGTTTTTCTTCAACCATTTAGGGCAACATAGCCTTCAACCCCCTTATCGCGTCTTTTGCGGATCAATTCTATCCAGGATTCAACTCCGCCAGCCCCTGATAATCAGGGTAGCGTTGCCTCATATTTGTTAGTTTCTCTAACAATCCGTTATTTTATCTAACAGGTTTTTCTCTCCATGGAACTTTTTCTGAGGTCACTGACTCAAAGAGATGTCACAAATTTTTTATGTACATAAGGAGAAGAGTATGAACACAAGCTATGAAAATTTACATTTCACCCATGGCAATATGGGTTTATCTGGATCATCTTTTGATGGTAATAGATCGGAGAAATTCAGGTCTGTGAAGAATCGAATGGTTTTCGATGTTGTGGTAAGTACTATGATGGCACAAGCCTTTATGGCACAAGCCTTTATGGGGCAAGCCTTTACAGAAGGTACCGCAAGTTCCTTCCCGTCCAGACCCAAACCCCATTCATTACACGAACGGGAGGCTGCCATTCTCATTAATGTCATGGCCACCTTCGTTTTGTTGTCGGCAATAAGTGAGATGAGCCGTGGATATGGCTTTGATCATAATGCTCAGGACAAGCCTCAACCCCAAAGATCAGAGCCTGATTATCAGAAGTATCAAGAACCACAGCAGAAGTATCAAGAACCACAGCAGGAGTATCAAGAACCACCACGTTTCACTCGAAGCGAGTATCGAGAAGAACCACGGGAAACCGAACGTCCGGACATGACAAAGGTCAAAGAAGCTTTTAAAGCCTTTGAGTTTGGTGGCACCACTAACCTGGATACGTTGACCAATAAGGACGTCAAGCAAAAAGTCAGGGTGCTCCGGTTTCGTCATCACCCCGACAAGGCGAGTCGCAGGAATTGGACTGCCCCCGAGAAGATGGTGCATGAAACAGAATTCAAGAAACTGAACGGATATGCTGAAGTGTTAAATAAACATATTCAGCTCCGTGACGCAGAAAAAGCTGCAGCCAAAAGTAGAGGTGAAGGTTGATTTCAACAGACCGTTGGCCGGAATAGAAAAGGAACCCTATCGGGTTCCCTTTTTTGAATTATCAGACTGGGTATTGGTGATTTGTTTTCGCAGATTCTTCATCCTGTGTCTGAACTGTTAGCCCCCTATTTTTTCATAAATCAATTTTACCCAAGATTCAACTCCCCCATTAGTCCATCTGAAAGTGTTTCTCCTACAGGAGAATAACTTTTTGTTGCGTATGACTTTGTAAGGCGGACTCAATCACCGCGATGGTGTCCAGCACCTGAAGCGGATCAACGGGAAGGGGCTCTTTATTGCGAAGGGTTTTAATGAGCTGATGATAGAAATCTTCATAACCACCTCGAACAGTGGGAATGGTTCGTTCAAGACCAGAGGCATCCGTCAAGACACCAAAGCTCCCGGGAGAATCCTCACCCCATCCTTTAGCATCAGGGCCATGCCCTTCCTGTAAATAGCTCTCCTGGGGATCCATGCCGTATTTAATAAAGGCGCCCTGGTTTCCAAACACCTGAAAACGAGGTCCTGCTGCACAACTCAGGTAGTTGCTATGGAGGATGACATCCTTGTTTTCATATCCAAGCACCAGGTGGAAATGATCAACCGCTTCGGCACCCGGTCTTTGGCGACGTAAAGTAGCAGACACTGACTTTGGTTTACCAAAAAGAACGATCGCCTGATCAATAATATGCGCACCCAAATCATAAAGAATACCCGCCCCCGGTGCAGAAGATTCACGCCAGCGGACCTTAACCTTTGGAATATAGCGGTTATAGGATGAATAAAATGTATGAACGTCGCCCAGTGCCCCTTCGTTGATCAGCCTCTGTACTGTTCGAAAGTCACCATCACAACGTCGATTTTGGTAAACCGTCAGGCACCTTTGGCACCTTTTGGCCTCGGCAATCAGTTCAACTCCTTCCTGACAGGTAATAACAAAAGGCTTTTCAACAACGACATGTTTGCCAGCCTGTAGTGCTGCTTTCGCACCAAAAAAATGAAACTCATTGGGGGTGACGATAATCACCAGCTCTATACTTGTCTCAGCAAGCATATTTTTGATGTCCTGATAGACAGTAACATCAGGAAGGATCGAGTGAACAAACTGCGGCTTACTGGAGACAACAGCCGTAAGCTCAATGTCGTTTATTGTCCGAAAGACAGACATATGAAAGCGCTGTGCAGACATGCCAAATCCCACCAGTGCTGTTTTGATTGCGTTCATGGAATAACCCTCAAAACAAAGAATGGCGAGGCTAACCAGCTCTCAAACAGCTGACGAACCCCACTTTAAAAGTGTCGGGCTTGTCATTGGACACACTTCTATCCAGATCAAACCTGAAATATAGATCAAACCTGAAATCCAGATCAAACCTGAAATATAGTCTCCCCAGATCAAAAAGGAGTTGCATCGGTTTGAGTTTGTCGGAAACCTCGACTCTGGTGAAGAAATCTATACGGCACGGGTTCATTCCAGATGTTTGAAACGCTGGATAAGGGTTGTCATGCTGCGTATTCCGCGAGGTGACAAAATGGGAATGGCGCTTCTTTTTTCGACCGATACTGAGCTGGATGCCATGACTATCATCCGGTACTACAAGGCAAGGTTTCAGATTGAGTTTGTTTTGAGCTGGTCGGCGGGACGGGCAAAGGAGGTCATACCGTGGAGTGCTTATCGGTTTCAGTAAAAAACCGGGCCAGCTCAACATTGTTTTTAACCCCCAGTTTATCCATGGCATTGGCACGGTGGACATGAACGGTTTTATGGCTCACCCCTAACTGGCGGGCAACGGCTTTGACATCCAGCCCATTGGCCAGCAATTCACCCACCTGTCGTTCCCGTTTGGTCAGCGTCGTCATCGGATCGCTGCCGGTATCGGGAGAGGCCAGCCGGAGGGCGATATCCGGCGTCAGGTAACAGCCACCACCGGCAACAGTATGTACTGCCTGAATCAGCTCATCGGGGTTACAGCGTTTGCTCAGGTATCCCCGGGCACCGGCTTTCAGGGCTTTTTCCACAATGGCAATGGAGTCATGGCCACTGAGCATAATACAGCCGGCCTTTTGCCGCAGGTCAACCAATAAGGACAGACCGCTTTCATCGGGCATGGAAATATCCAGAATGCACACATCCACCTCCAGTCCGGGGAAACCCTTGCGGGCCTCTGCCGCCGAACCGAATTCGCCCACAATGGTAATATCTTCTTCTAAAGAGAGGAGCTGGGAAAAACCGGATCGAACAATATCATGGTCGTCTACCAGTGCAACGTTGATCATCAGGAGATACCGGGGCAGGGAAGAGAGGCAGGATAACGCCATCAGCAGGGCTTTTCACTATAAGTAAGCAGCACAAATTCTTATGACGATGGTTCGTCAACTTCCGGCATGAAAGATTTGGGTGCCGTATAAACTTTATTACACGACAAAAAATTTATAAAAAAAGCCACCCTGAGGTGGCTTTTTACCGGTTTGAGAGCCAATCAGGCTGGTTGCAGCTGGTCTTTCATTTTCTTTTTGGTGCTACGAATTTTTTTCTCTTCCGCAATGGCCACGAATGCCAGCAGAACCACGCAGGCAACGGCGGAAGCATCCAGTGCCGCAAAGGTGCCCGGCCAGCCGGTCATACCGAAGATGGGGGTTCCGTCGGCAATCATGCCCAGGCCGAGTTTGGCAAAACTGTCACCAATCAGATAGGCAAACGTTCCCTTGATACCATCCGCAACACTGATGGCTTTTTTCGGTACAAACCCGACCGCCGCAACGCCAATCAATAACTGAGGCCCGAATACCAGGAAACCAAGGGTGAACAGTGAAGCAAGATACATGTATTCACTGGTGGCATGCTGATAGAGATCGAGGGTGAAAATAATCAGGATCAGCGAAACACAGGCGACCAGTGCCCGACGTCCGTTGGCCAGATCAGACAGATAACCCCACATCAGGGTTCCTACCAGTGCTCCCACCTCAAACATGGTAAAGCCTTCAATAGCCACTTCCTTGGACAGGCCCAGCTCCTGATAAGCATAAACAGTGGACCACTGGTCAATACCAATACGAACGACATATAAAAAGATGTTGGCAAAGCACAGTAACCAGATCACCTTGTTTTTCAGTACATAGGTGAAGAAAATTTCCTTCTTGGACATCTGGTTCATTTCGGCGGCGCTGTCTTCTTCGCTGACTTCTTCGTCAAACAGCTCTTCAGCGGTGCCCAGACCATAAGCTTCGGGGGAATCGTTACCGTAACGGAGGCCGATAAAGCCGACGACAATGGCAATAACGGAAGGAACTACGAACATCCCGATAACATGGCCACCAAAAAAGTAGTTGGCGCCAAACAGGGCGACCCCGGCGGCACCGGCGCCACCAATGTTGTGGGACATGTTCCACAGGCCAAGATAGGTGCCCCGTTTAGTACGAGGTGTCCACTTGGTAATGGTTGAGTAACTGGAAGGGCCACCGGTGCTCTGGAAAAATCCGCTGAGCCCGTAAAACGCCACCATCATAAACAGGCTGGCGCTGGAGCCGCCCATGCTGACACTGAAGCCCAACATGGCGATACCGGAGAGGATCAGCATAAATGGCAAAAACTGTTTGGTATTTTTGCCATCGGCGTAATAGGAAACCACGGTTTTGCCAATACCGTAGGTAATGGAGAAGCCCAGACCGATCATCCCCAGTTCAGTCATGGACAACCCATAGGTTGTCATCATGTCATTCTGGGCAATATTAAAATTCTTGCGGATAAAGTACATGGTCATGTAGCCAATAAATACGACCATGTACGATTGCATAAACGGCTTGAACCACAGTTTACGCCGCTCTTCCACGGGAAGGTTCAGAGTTGGCTTTCTAACCTGCTGCAACATACTAAACATGCTAAACCTCCCAGTCGGTAAGAGCAGTCCGGATGATGAAGGGACAGGCTGAAACCGATCTTCCATAAAATAAGTAAGAGCCGGTATTCTATGGAAAGTGATGTTTCACGACTTGAGAAGCACTCCTAAAAGCACTAGGAAAAATTCCTGGTTTTACTGTTTATCCACGGAAAGATTGATCTGAATCAACGAAACGAACACGAGCGAACGACGGATGGCGTTTTATTATGTTTGAAAATGTGGCGTGACGATGTGGCCGGTTGAAAAATGGACAACGGGAGCGATTGGTAACATACCAACCGCTGAAGCGCTTTTCACCGGCCTCAGAATATCGGCTCAAGCAGAGGAAAGGTAGCGCTACCGTGACCGCAACAAAAAGGGAGCTCCATGGGAGCTCCCTTTTTTTGTTGCGCTGGCTGTATACGTTTGATTATCAGACTGCGTATTCAGGGCCTGCGTTCACGGATTCTTCATCCTGAGTATGAACTGTCAGTCCCTTAAGCTCCTTCTTGCCATCCACCATGATACTGATCAGGTAACCCAGACCGAAGCTGCCCAGAACCCCGATAATACCGAAGTAGAGGAAGGTCAGGCTGGACTGCTGAATGAAGTACATGGCAAGGGAGGCGATCAATGTACCCCAGAAGGCACCTGTCGCATTACCCTTGGTAGTGAACATACCCAGCAGGAAGACACCGGCGATAGGCGCACCAAACAGACCCATAACAGACTGGAAGGTCTTGAGCAGTTCGTCCTGGTTGGTTTTCACCATGTAGAGGGCGGCGGCAGAAGAGATCAGACCGGCAATAAGAATGACGACTTTGGCAGTCTTAACATAAAACGCTTCTGTCGATTCAGGGCGGAAACGCTTGATGATGTCCATGGTGTAACAGGCGGAGAGGCTGTTCAAACTACTGGAGACAGTAGACTGAGAAGCCGCAAAGATAGCACCAATGACCAGGCCGGAAATGCCCACAGGCAGCTGATTAACGATAAAGTGAGGGAACACACCGTCAGACTTCATACCAATGGCCAGCAGTTCAGGTTGCTGGGCATAGTAGGTGTAAAGGATGGTACCCATACCGTAGAACAGGGGAATGGTCAGCAGTGCCAGCCAGGCGTTGGTGATCAGGGACTTACCGGTCTCTTTCTCACTCTTGGTGGTGTTATAACGCTGAACCACATCCTGGCTGCCGATGTACTGGTACATGTTAATGAAAATACCACCGACCATCATGGTTGGAATGGTGACCTTGGTGAAACTCCAGCTCCAGTCAGCACTGGTAAAGAATTTACCATCGGCAATGCCGGTTGAAATCACTTCGTTAATGCCGCCATCAATACCCATCAGGCCAATAACAATGGCAATCAGAATACCGCCAAGCAGTACAAACCCTTGAATAACATCGCTCCAGATAACCCCTTCCATACCACCGAGGAAGGTGTAGACGACACAGAGCACACCAATCAGTGAGGCAACCAGATAAGGATTCATACCGGTCATGGTAGTGATAGCCAGAGTCGGCAGATAGATGACGATGGCCATACGGGCAATGTGGAACAGAATAAAGATCACACTGCCGAACAGACGCATGCGGCCGTCAAAGCGCTTTTCCAGATATTCGTAAGCGGTGGTCGCATCAATTCTTCTGAAGAAGGGAACGATGTACTTGATCAGCAGAGGCATAGATGAGGCAACCACCAGGTTACCAAAAGCAAATACCCAGTTGCCGTTGTAAGCATTACCGGGTATGGCCAGGAAGGTGATAGAGCTCAGGGTTGTAGCCCAGATACTGAAACCTGCAGCCCAACCGGGTATACGACCACCGGCCCGGAAAAAACTGTCGGTGCTCTCACCACTGGTTTTCGAAAAGTGGAATCCTATACCCAGCATCCCTGCCAGATAGATGAATATGACTGCATAGTTGATCAAGCTCATGGCGGTTTTACCCCACAAATTACGTAGATGTTCGAATGTTATTGCTTTACGTAGGCAGGGATTCTGTCAGCTATAAAGTAAAACTACATTGATCTGCGTCATTAGTGAAAAAATATTTCATCAGGGTGGTGTGTTTATTGAACTGATAGGGCTCGTGGATTTTTTAGGCGGAATAGGTTGCTTTTGAACCAGCCTGACACTAAGGCGTGTGTCAGGCTGTACAGCGTAGTATGGTTAAACTCTGTTTTCTATGTACGTCGTTGGTTTATTTTTTAAGGCTGTCTTCGCCATCGGTTAACCAGTCCAGGGTGAAGCTGGCATAGGAGATGTCACCATTGGTCTCGTAGAGAACACCAATGCCCATATCTTCTTCGATTACCATGTCGGAATAAGATGAGCTACCCATATTTATCAGTTTGGTTACAGCCCAGGTTTCGCCTTCGTCATAACTCATTTTAACGTGCAGGTTTATTCTGGAAATCTTGCTGTTAGGGTGGGAAAACAGAATTCTGTTTTGTTTGTCGTGTGTATCATCGCGGGTAAAACGAATGATAGAGGAGGCCACCGTTGGTTCGATCAGCTCTTCATCATCCCAGGTTGGTTCAAAGGTAGTACCACCATCTTTGGAAATAGTGATAGCCCTTGTTTTACTGCCTTCAGGACGATAGTTACGGCTATTGAACATGATGTCGCCATTGGCCAGTTCAATGGCCTGAACTTCATTCAGCTTCTCACCTTCGATTAATCCGCCTATCTCCCAGGTTTTGCCGTTATCGTCACTCCAGTAAGCGTAGTTTTCATTGGATGTGCCGGTGGTGGTGCCAGCAGTGGTTGGGTTGTACTGACCGGCAAAGAACAGACGACCATAACGACCATCGGCTTTGGCCTTATCGGTATTGAGCTGAATGGCATGACCAAGAGGCGGCACCTGCATACACTGCCCCTGTGTATCAACACCTTCACCGTCTACGCGAACCTGTTCCGTGATATCAACCGGAGTACTCCAAGTGGCACCGTGATCGATAGACGTGCTATATAGAGTGTCACGGCCATTTTCACAGACGCCATCATGGTCAGCTGCGATAGCTCTTTCACCGTCTTTGGTGTTATTCCACATAATCAGCAGTTGACCGATTTTTTGCTGACCATTCTCGTCCAGAATCGGCTCGCCTTTGTCGTTGACCTGCTTATAGGTTTCATCGTAAACAGCACTGATATTCTGGGCAGCCCAGGGCTCGGTACCACCGAAATCATAAACGACCTGCACTTTGCCCCAGGTTTTCCCGTCATCGGTACTGCGCTTCATAACAGCGTCAATATCACCGTGATCAGAACTGCCATTCTTCCGGCCTTCAGCAAAAGCCAGCAGGTCACCATTACCGGCCCTGATGATGGTTGGAATGCGGAAGCTCGCGTAACCTTCACTTGGGCTGTCATACACGATGGTATCGTTGAACGGATTCGGTTCACCTTCAACGGAGATGGTTTCCTCGATAATATCCTTCTTACCCCAAGGATCAATAACCATCAACTTAATGTGATAATCGCCGCCATACTGGTACTCTTTCTCAATACTCTGGCCAAACTGCAGGGTGCCATCACCCAGATCCCAGATGTATTTGAGCATTTCATTTTCCGGATCTGATGAAACCGCACCAGACAGGGTAAATACCTTATTACCATTATCATTAATGGTAAACTCGGCCGATGGGGCATGGTTATCTACTTTAATAAATGACTGTACTTCTTCATCATTGAGTGACCGGTTATAAATTCGATAATCATCAATCAAATAACTGGAGTCAATGGTTGCACCTGCTGTCTGCTTGATTCTTATACTGTCTGCGGTATCCAATAAACCTTTGGCAAAATCATAATCATATTCACCGCTGGCTGGGTCAATTTCTTCGCCATCAATCCATGCTCTAAGTTCACCTGTCTCTTTGCTTTGATCAATAATGCCGACGAAGTGATGCCATTCAGCCATATCTTTATCGCTGAAATTCAATGCCAAATCGGATTTCACACCAGCAATTTTTGTGCGGTAGAACAATCCGGGATCTTTAATGCCATCACCATTGAAGTCCAGACCGCCACTGGTAAAAATACTCCAGCCGTCAGCGTTACTGCTGGCACTGTTGCCTTTATCGGTAAGGTTGTAAACTGATGCTGCGCTTGGCATACGGAACCAAAAGGACACTGTCTGCGCACCATCAGCAGCGATGGTGTATTTCTCGTGATCTGCTTCAGTGAAATCACCAACGAAGCCAAGTTCATCGGTTTTCCACTGGCTGGTAAAGTCCTGCGGACCAACGACCACGTCAATAGGTGGCGGGATGGGTGTAGGTGGATTGATTGTGCTGTCGTCATCACTGTCACAGCCAACCATCAGGGGCAGAGCTGCTGCCACGCAAATCGCCAGTATTGTTTTTTTATTCACTATTACATTCCGCTATCAATGGTTCAGTAATGCATGGTTAGTTGTTGGCAATCACTCAAAAGAGATGCCCGAACTTATGCCCGGGCACTTCATCATCAACTTTCAATTTCTACATCGGTGCCGTTGTAATTGATCATATAAACGTCATTGCGAGGCTTTCCGTCAGGACCTTCGCCGCCAACCATCAACATACCCTTACCGGTAGTAAACGACGCTCCATAAGCCAGACCTTCTGGGAGCCTGGTTTCTGTCTGCTGCCAGCCACCGTTGCGATAGGCGTAGATTTCAGGATTCCAGGCTTTGGCAAAACCGTTGTGGGCAAACCACTGGCCACGGATAGACTGGGCACGGGCACCATGGAAGTTAGCGCCACCAGCGACCAGCAGGGTACCATTGCTCATGCCGGCGTAGGCTCCGGCAACGCCTTCCTGTAGTTCCGCACCCACCGGTGTTGGCAGCTGGGCCAACTCTTTCCACTTCACCTCTTCCCCCTTAATGGTGACCGACTTCACCATCGGGGTACGCAGGCCGGGCTTGATTTCACCGCTGATCAAAGTGATTTCACTGCCGTTACCTACCAGAGCTGCACCACAGTTGGGCAGGTAGGGGCTTTCGCCACGTACACTCCAACTGTTTGTGGCCACGTTATAAATCTGGATTTGTTTGTTCCACTGGTAATTTTCAGGCTTCATGCCCATAAAATCATCGACCACTGTCTGCCACTGTTGTGGATCTTTCTTCTGGTCGATGCTCAAAATATCGGAGAGATACTTATCAAACTTATCCTTGTTGTAGCCGCCTAATATCACAATTTCTTTGTCGTTCAGGGCATAGGCAGAGGCACCGAGCATACCAACCGGTGTTTGGGTTTTAACGGTGGACCACTCGTTCTTTTTAATGTCGTAGGCGTGAACGGTATCCAATACAACCGGAGCCTTATCCGAGGATTTTACCTTGCCGGAACCACCCAGCACATAAATCTTGTCATCAGCAGCGGCGGCAGCGGCACCATCCGGCACAGAACCTTCGAAGTCAGCCAGTTTTTTCCACTGAGGATTTTTAGCTTCTACATCCAGCGCATAGAAAGAATCACCGGCTGAACCCAGTCCAACATAAACGACACTGCCAACTTGAACGCCGACACCATTTTTGATGCCTTCTGGCAGATCCGGCCATTGCTGGGAAGCGATGGTTATCGAAGATGCAGCCATCAGTGCCGCCAGGGTTGTCACTTTAGCCAATGATGATTTTTTTATAATATTCACAAGATCCCTTACCCAGTAATAAAAAAAATAACGCTTAATTTTTCAATGGCAGATCAAGAGCACCAACTCCTTGCGGAGTTATCCAGCAACAAGTGCGTCTAATTTGGCTCTTTGTGAAAATAAATTTCATTGACCTCTGTCAACATGTAGTTTTTCTTCTTTTGCCGCTCCCCCGTCCACGATTACCGGCCCCCCTTCGGCTCTTGGTTTCAGCCAGGTGGTTTGATGCCGAACACCCGAAAGCATACGATTAGTGCCGTTTAATATTAAAAAGCACAAGAGATATCAGGCCGCCTACGGCTGACCTGATCAGAGTCTGGAAGAGGGGATTCCCTGAAGAACGATTACAGAAACCCGAGATTACTGCTTGGAAAAAATGGCTTCAGCGGTTCTGGCAACAGAGTCTTTCATTCTCGGAAATGTGTTCAGAATACCATTGGCCATCAGGTCGATAACAAACATCTGGGCCGCCTTGGAATAGAAAGCACCGGCACTGAAAGGGGATTCAGATACCGCCGTATGCAGGGAGAAAGAGGCCAGACTGGCCAGTTCACTGTGGGTGTTGCCGGTGATGGCAATAATACAACCATCCTGTCGTTTTGCTTTGTAGGCAGCATTGATGATATCAGCCGTGCTACCACTGCCTGAAACAAGAACTATGACATCTTTATTGCTCATGCAGGATGCCGTCATTACCGCACTGTGCATATCAGTCAAGGCTCGGGTTTTCAGACCGAGGCGCATCATACGATACTCCCCATAAGCGGCAATGGCAGCCGATGCACCCACTCCAAAAAAATAGATATTATCAGCCCTTCCGAGCAGTTTTACGGTTTGATCAAGCACCGCCCTGTCCAGCAATGATGCAGTGTCATTAAGCGAGTTGATGGTCTTGGCCAGGCTATTTTTGACACAGTCGCTATCGCTATCGTCTATTTGAGGCGATTCCCTCAAAAGACTGATCGACAGATCAATCTTGAAAGCCGCAAAACTGCTGTAGCCGACATCGCGGCAAAACCGAACGACACTGGCTTCACTAGAACCAGAGCGGTCAGCCAGCTCAACCAGCGTCTGGTGAATAACCTTCTGGGGTTCTTTGATCACATATTCCGCGACTTTCATCAGTGCAGGAGAAAGGTGCATCTTGCGGCCGCGGAGTTTGGCAAGCACATTGTCGTTTGTGGAATTATTTTCCACAACCGTATTGAGATTGGAGGATTGCATCAAAACTCTCCCTAGTCACACTGAAAAAATTATTCATAACGAAACCACTTGTCGCAATAATACTTCATATATATAGTTAGCACGAAATATTACTCCCTATCGGTTTTCCCATAATCGGTCAAAAATTATACCCGACCCTGGCGATCTCCGAGTAAGTAGCAAAAATCGTGTAGTGGTAAACGAAATGGATAAAGAGAGTGTTCTGAAGCAACTCAATCAGCAACTGATCGCATCCTGTCAGCCTGTTGAGAACGGTCCAATGGATACTCCGGACGTCATCTCCCGTATGGCTCAGGCCTGCCGGGATGGTGGTGCTGCCGCAGTCAGAATACAGGGTGTTAATAATGTAGCTGAGGTTGCCAAAGTTCTGGATATTCCGATCACCGGCATCGTAAAGCGGGACTTACCGGATACCGACGTACGCATCACCCCTTTTGTTGAAGATGTTTATGCCCTGGCAAAAGCGGGCGCAAAGATTATTGCATACGACGCCACCCACAGAGTACGTCCGGTTGCTACCGCAGAGCTGGTTGCAGCCATACACGCATCTGGCTGTATTGCCATGGCAGATTGTGCGACGTTGGAAGACGGAATAGCGGCTGCCGAAATGGGTGTGGAATTGATCGGCACCACCCTGTCCGGCTACACCGATGGTCCGGTTCCCAAAGAGCCTGATTTCCAGCTAATCCGCGAGCTGTCCGCCAGGGGCTATAAGGTCGTGGCTGAAGGTCGCTTTAACCAGCCCGATTTAGCTGGTCAGGCCATTAGTGCCGGTGCTTACTGCGTAACCGTTGGTTCCGCCATTACACGGGTTGAGCATATCTGTCAGTGGTTCTGTGATGCTATGGGTGAGGCAACCCCCTCCAAAGAAACTACCATCGCATAAAGCAAGCGGAACAGGTGACCATGATTATTGCGCTCGATATCGGAGGCACCAAACTGGCAGCCTCCCTTATAAACGACAACAACATTATTATTGATAGCCGGCGCAGCAGCACTCCGAAAAGTGGCTGCGCCGATGATCTTGCCTCAGCCCTTGAACAGCTGATAGCGCCACTGCTCAATCAGGCCAGTGCTATTGTTGTGGCCTCTACCGGCATTATCAATCAGGGGCGATTGACTGCTGTTAACCCCGATAATCTGGGTGGCCTGAACGATTTCCCCCTGCAGACAACCATTGAAGAGATCAGTGGCCTGCCGGTTCAACTGTTGAATGATGCTCAGGCGGCAGCCTGGGGTGAGTATTGTCAGTTGGAGAGGCCCTGCAAGAGCATGGCCTTTATCACCGTGTCTACCGGTGTGGGTGCAGGTCTGGTGATCAATGGCGAGTTACAGACCGGTTTAACCGGGCTCGCAGGCCATGCCGGACATACGACCGTCGATCCACAAGGGCCAAAATGCGGCTGTGGACGTTCAGGCTGTGTTGAGGCACTGGCCTCAGGCACCGCTATCGGCAAGCTGGCCGGTGAAATTTATAAAAAAAATCTGGATGCCAAGGCCGTGTTCGAGCGTTTTCATCAGGGTGATCAGAACGCCCAAATGATTATTGATCGCTCCGCTCAAGCCATTGCTATTCTGCTGGGTAATATGAAAGCCCTGCTTGATATTGAAGTTGTGGTAATAGGCGGCAGTGTTGGTCTGGCTGAAGGTTATCTGGCAAGAGTTCGCTACTTTATGGAACAGCAGCCAGCTTTGTTTCAGGTTGATATAACACCGGCCCGACTGGGGCATGAAGCAGGTCTTAAGGGTGCCGCGCTCTGGGCATCCCAATAATCCGGGTTAAGCTCACAGCGGAATTCACGGTTAAATATTAGAGAGTGATTTTATGATTCTTGATCATATCAGCAACAAAGAGAAGTATCGTTGTCTGCCCTGGTTATACAGTGCTCTGGAGGCCATGGCATCGATCACACCGGAAACTTTTGAGCCCGGTCAGATCATCATTGACGAGAAGAATCTGTTCCTTAACTGTAATGTCTATCACAGTAAGCGGGAATCAGAAGCCTTCTTTGAGGCTCACAAAACCTACATTGACGTTCACTTAATAATCTCTGGCGAAGAGATTATTGGTCACAATGATGAAAGTCGCTTGAACGAAACCAATCCCTACAATGAAGAAGGTGATGCCACCCTGTACAAGGGTGCTGTTGAGACTCAGCTGGTCCTGAAACAGGGCTGGTTTGCAGTATTTCTGCCTGGCGAGCCCCATATGGTTGGTTTGCAGACTGGCGACGACAGCGTTCAAGTGCAAAAAATCGTGGCGAAAGTGGCTGGTCATCTGGCGTCCTGATAACGACTATTTATCAAACACTGTCGTTTAAATAACGTTTAGCAAGTGCTGTAAAAGGAAATGGAACTAAAAATGAATAAGCTCGAAGGCTTGATTGCTGCACCTCATACTCCTTTTGATACCGATGGCGAAGTCAACCTTCCCGTTATCGACCAGATTGCTGATCTGCTGGTTAAGCAAGGCGTCCTTGGGGTGTATGTCTGTGGTACAACCGGTGAAGGCGTTAACTGCTCCGTAGCAGAGCGCAAGGCCATTGCTGAACGCTGGGTAACAGCTTCCAATGGTCGTCTAAGCATTACCCTGCATACCGGCGCACTGTCTATTGCGGACACTCTGGAGCTGACCCGTCACGCAGAGACACTGGATATCTTTGCCACCTCCGTGATCGCGCCCTGCTTCTTTAAGCCAGGCTCAGTTGATGATCTGGTTGCCTACTGTGCGACAGTGGCTGCGGCTGCGCCAAGTAAAGCGTTCTACTACTACCACTCCGGCATGTCCGGTGTGATGCTCGACATGGAAAAGTTTCTGGAAAAAGGCGACAAGCTGATTCCAAATCTGGCCGGTATCAAGTTCAACCATGTTGACCTTTACGAATACCAGCGCTGCACCCGCGCGTGCGACGGCAAGTTTGATATTCCTTTCGGTGTTGACGAATTCCTGCCAGCCGGCCTGGCGGTAGGTGCGATTGGTGCTGTTGGCAGCACTTACAACTACGCGGCACCTCTCTATCTCGATATTATCGATGCCTTTAACCGTGGCGATCAGGAAACTGTCAGCGCACTGATGAACAAGGTTATCGCCCTGATTCGTGTACTGGTTGAGTACGGCGGTGTTGCAGCGGGCAAGGCGGCAATGGCCCTGCACGGTATTGACCTGGGTGATCCTCGTCAGCCGATTCGCGCACTGACGGCAGAGCAAAAAGAAGACGTTGTTGCCAAGATGCAGGCAGCCGGCTTTATGGAACATATGAACCGCTGCGCTATGTAAATTGCAGTAAGCTGCAAGAAAACTGTACGCAAATTCTTAATTGACCCTGTTACCATTTTGGTAATGGGGTTTTTTATTGCGCACTCCGTTTACCAGACGTTTACTGGTGCAATCCGTCATAAAATTCGGAAACTACCATCTTTTGATACAAATCAACAATCCTTCAGAAATAAAAGAAATGTTACAAAAGTACTATTTTTGAATTGTTTAGCTTATTTCTGATAGTGGGATTCTCCTTTATATTGCCCAACATTGTTCGATGATGTTCAGCGTTGAAAAAACATCTCGTCCGCCCCTTTTCTATCCAAAAATAAACGAAAGTCAGTCCGCTCGGACCATAGGAAACAACTATGAAAAAAGATCTCGCTGTATTAAAGCGGCACCTGCTAACGGGTACCAGCCACATGCTGCCGTTTATCGTAGCGGGTGGTGTACTACTGGCACTGTCCGTCATGCTGAACGGTAAAGGCGCCCAGCCAGAAGGTATATTCCTGACCGGTATCTGGGATATGGGTATCGCCGGTTTCACTCTGTTTATTCCGGTTCTCGGTGGTTATATCGCTTACTCCATCGGTGATCGTCCGGCACTGGCTCCAGGTATGATTGGTGCCTACCTGGCCAACGCCAACGGTACTGGCTTTCTGGGTGCTATCGTGGTTGGTTTTCTGGCCGGTTACGTTGTTAACCAGCTGAAAAGAATTCCACTGCCTAATAATATGAAGGCTGTCTCTACCTATGGTATTCTGCCAGTAGGCGGCACTTTCATTGTATCTGCAGTTGTTATCTGGGGTATTGGTCAGCCAATCGCCTCCCTGATGGAAGCTCTGAACGGCTGGCTGGCCGGCATGGGTGATACGTCTCAGGTACTGTTGGGTACCATCCTGGGTGGTATGACCGCCTTCGATATGGGTGGCCCGATCAACAAGGTAGCTACTCTGTTTGCCCAGACTCAAGTCTTTGATCATCCTAACCTGATGGGTGGTGTAGGCGTCGCGATCTGTGTACCTCCACTGGGTATGTTCCTGGCCACTCTGCTGTCCAAGAGCCGTTACACCGAAGAAGAGCGTGAAGCAGGTCGTGCTGCTGGCCTGATGGGTATGATCGGTATCACCGAAGGTGCGATTCCTTTCGCAGCCAACGATCCACTGCGCGTTATTCCTTCCATCGTTGTTGGCGGTATTGTCGGTAACGTCATCGCTTTCCAGATGGGCGTTCTCAACCACGCACCCTGGGGTGGCTGGATCGTACTGCCGGTAGTAGACGGTCGTATGGGTTACATCGCCGCCACCATTGCCGGTGCAGGCGTAACCGCACTGATGGTGAACTTCCTGAAGAAGCCGATCGATCAGCGTACCGAGACCACCGTTGAAGCTAAAGACGACGAGCTGGTTCTGGACTTCGAATAAAGATTTAAAACCTTACCCATTTATTACGTATACGAGAGTTTAAATTATGAAAATGCTTGCCGTTACTTCTTGCCCATCCGGTGTTGCCCACACATACATGGCTGCTGAAGCGCTGGAAAAAGCCGCTAAAGATAAAGGCTGGGAGATCAAGGTAGAAACTCAAGGTTCCTACGGTATCGAAAACCGTATCGAAGCAGACGACGTTAGCGGCGCTGATATCATTCTGCTGACCAAAGACATCGCCATCAAGGAAGAAGAGCGCTTCCGCGGCAAGCCTATCGTACGCGTGGGCGTGGCTGATGCGGTAAAGAAGGCTCCGCAGATCATTGAACAGATCGCCAAGAAGCTGGAACAGCCAGCTTAATAAAGCGAAGTCAGTTCTGAAAAAAAAAGTCCGGTAACAGTGGTTACCGGACTTTTTTTTGTTTAATCAGTTCTCGTCGTGTACTTCTTCAGATGTGCTATTGGTGTTCGTCTGACGTCGGATAATCAGACGCAGTCGCAGGCTCAACAGGATTGCGCCAAGGGTCAGGGCTGTCACCAGACCGATCCATAGTCCACGGGGACCCATGGGCTCAACGATCCAATCGGTCAGACCAAGGATATAACCCAATGGCAGGGCGACACCCCAGCAGGCAAACAGCACCATGGCCATGGGCACCTGGGTATCCCTGAATCCTCTTAGAGCACCATTGGCTGCAATCTGAATACCATCCGCATACTGGAACACTGCCGCATAGATCAGCAGCTGGGCCGCCAAAACAGCCACCTCCGTATTTTGGGTATAAATGGAGGTCACCAGACCCGGCATGAGTAGCATAACGGCGGCGCTTACTGTGGCACTCAGCAAGGTTGTCATGATGCCCGCATAACTGGAATACGCTGCGGCTTCGGTCTTGCCGGCTCCAAGTGCCTGTCCGACGCGAATGGTCAGACCCATCGCCAGACTCATGGGGATCATAAACGTCAGCGAGGAGAAGTTCAGAGCAATCTGATGGCCTGCTACAACAACAGCACCCAGTTTACCGATCAGTAGCGCTACTACCGAGAATATGCTCGCCTCAAAGAAGATAGCCAGGCCGATAGGCACGCCCAGTTTTAGCTGGCTGGCAATAATATCGAGACGGGGCATTTCCCAGTGACTATATAAACCCATCTTCTTATGCTGCTGCCCCAGTAGCGTATAAGCGGCCATCAGTACGAACATGACCCAAAAACAAACCGCTGTCGCATAACCACAACCCACGCCACCCAGTTCAGGGAAACCAAATTTCCCATAAATCAGTACATAATTAAGAGGGATGTTCAGGGCCAGTGCTATAAAGCTGAACACCATGCCCGGTTTGGTTTTTCCTATGCCCTCGCAGTAGCAGGTCAGTGCCTGAAACCAGCAGATGGCCGGTATCCCCCAGGCCAGCGCTTTCAGATAGCGCAGGGTTTTGGTGGCCATCTCCGGCCCGATCTGCAACCACTGAAGTACCGCATCCGCGTTATGGATAAAGCCCAGTGCCAGCAAACTCATTAACAGAGCAATCCAGAGCCCCTGACGCACCTGAGCACCGATTTCATCGGTCTGGCGTGCCCCATACAGGTGAGCAACAGTCGGCGTAATAGCCATCAATATACCCCGGATCAGCAGATACACCGGCATCCAGATACTTGAGCCCAGGGCAATCGCTGCCAGATCCATAGCCGAATATTGCCCGGCCATACTGGTGTCGACAAAGGTCATGCCGGTGGTCGCCAGCTGGGCTCCCATTATCGGTCCGGCAAGGTACATCAACTCACGAAGTTCCCGTCTATAACGGGCAAAAGCGGAAAGATTGGTGCTCATTTTTGCTCACAAATTTTAGTTATTTTACCATGCACACATGAGGCAAAAAGGCTCGCATTCTAGCAGCGAAATCGTTCACCATCATATGCCGCAGTGGTTCCCAGTCCAGACTAATTCTATTATGGTTCTGCCTTTTTACTTCCCCACGGAGCCCTGAATATGAAAATGCTCAACCGATCCGCCCTGCGTCTGCGTGCCCGTCCGGCCTTTATCGCGTGGTGTGCCTCTGTAGTTGTGGAGGATGCTGGTGAACTGGAGGTGCTAAAGAGTCAGCTGGAGCAGACCGGTTCCATCTACCTTATTCCAGAAGCAAACTGCGAACAGGATTTCATTGATGCTGTGCTGACTCACGCGCCGGATATACTCAAAAATGAGCTGAACGCATGGTGTATTGATCTCTCCTTCTGGCCTGAAAAATTGGATGCGGAACTGCTCGAACAGTGGTTCGCCATCGGTACCGAGCTGATGAGTTTTGATCTTGCCAGCGAACCGCTGCTGGTTGCGGATACCCAACAGCTTGCCGACGAAGGGGAGCTTGTTGAGATTTTCTGAAGCTCCGTTTTAATCTCAGCGCGTTAAACCTCGACCAATGTGCCATCCCGCTGTAGCTGCCAGCTGCAGTTATCGGCGGCCATGGCCACCGTGCCGGAGTAAACGGCCTGAACCTCAGCCCGCAGCTCTTCGATAGACGATTGCCCCGGCTTTGGTCGACGCTGATAACGGTTGCTGAAGTGGGTCAGGATCACATGCTTCACGCCGGCAGCTTCTGCGGCTTTGCCGACTTGTGCCGGAGTGCTGTGCATCCACTGCCCACCGACTTTCTCCCTGACCGGTGTTGAAAAGGTCGCCTCATGGACCAGAAGGTCGGTACGGGTCAGGATCTCGTGCAGTATCTCCGGGCGGTCATTGTCCCCCCCGATCACCACCAGACGCGGTTTTGGACTTGGCTCTTTTACCGCCTCCGGCATAATAATTCGACCATCCGGCAGAATAATCGCCTGCCCCTGCTGCAGCAATCCCCACAGAGGCCCTCTGGGAACCTTTAATTGTTGCAGTTTTTCCCGCTCCAGATTGCCCGATTCCGGGTGTTCCTCAAAGGCATAGGCGAAACAGGGCACCCGATGGGAGAGCGGGTGGGAGGTGATGGTAAAATCAACGGTCAGATAACGAAAATCAGCCCGATCCGAACGGATAAATTTCAGTTCAAAAGACATCTCATGGACAGCGGCACAGGCCAGCGCGTGACGGACAAAGCTCTCGACCCCCTCCGGCGCACAGATGATGAGCGGAGCCTGTCGCCCCTGCATGCTGGCGCTGGTGATCAGGCCGGGCAGACCGAACATATGGTCCCCATGAACATGGGTGACGCAGATCACCTGAAGATGGTTCAAGGTGTAGCGATTGCCCAGTAGCCGATGCTGGGTGCCTTCTCCGCAGTCGATCAGATACCAGTCCCGGCTATCATCTTTTGCCAGAATCAGTGCCGTTACATTTCGCTCTCTTGAAGGCTGACCGGCTGCGGTACCCAGAAAACTTAATCGCATGGTGTTTTCCCTTACTCGCCTTACTCCAATCGTATAAGGATGATTATACTGTGGATTTCTATTCTTACGATCTCTTGTGCTAAATCATAGGCATCGGTAACATCTCGCTGACTGTGCTGATGAATGTGCTGATGAATGTTTTAATGAATGTCTTGATGAATATAACAGAGGGAATACACAGATGATTTCTGGCAGTTTAGTGGCTTTGGTGACCCCGATGCTGCCTGACGGCGGGCTGGATTGGCAGAGCCTGGACAATCTGGTCGAGTTCCATATTGAAAAAGGAACCGACGGGATTGTGGCTGTTGGGACAACCGGAGAGTCGGCAACCATAACCGTTGAGGAGCACTGCCAGATTATCAAGCGCGTAGTGGCTCTGGTGAACGGTCGCATTCCGGTTGTTGCCGGTACCGGTGCCAACTCCACCCGTGAGGCGGTGCATTTAACGGAAGAAGCCAAACGGGCAGGCGCTGATGCCTGTTTGCTGGTGACACCTTATTACAATAAACCGACTCAGGAAGGGCTGTTCCGCCACTACGAAACAGTGGCCCGTACTGTTGCCATTCCTCAGATTCTCTATAATGTGCCCGGTCGTACCGGTGTCGACTTGCGCAATGAGACTGTGGCCCGTCTTGCCGGACTTGGCAATATTATTGCGATCAAAGATGCGACCGGTGATCTTGCCCGCGGCAAGGAACTGATAGACACTTGTGGTGATCGTATAACAATACTGTCCGGTGATGATCCCACGGCGATTGAGCTCATATTACTGGGGGCGAAAGGTAATATTTCTGTTACGGCCAATGTGGCTCCGGCAGAAATGCACAAACTGTGTCAACTGGCGATGGCAGGCAGAGACAAAGAGTCCAGAGATCTGAACAACCGCCTGATGCCATTACACAAAACACTGTTTGTGGAATCCAATCCGATTCCGGTGAAATTTGCTCTGCAGGACATGGGATTCATAGAGGAAGGTATCCGGCTGCCTCTTACTCCTCTGGATGTTGCTTACCATCAGGACATTCGTGAAGCACTGGCAGCCACCGGACTCGCAGAATAGGGAGCGTGCATGAAGCACATATTTAAATTTGTGGCACTGGTTGGCATCGCGCTGACGCTGAATGGCTGCAGCTCAGTTTTTGGGCAAAAAGGCTACCTCCGGGACAAATCAGATGATTATGTCGGTGAGCGGATGACACCGAACCTGGTGCTACCCGAGAATCTGAACCCTGTCGAGCCTATGGACTACATGCCGATTCCTTCGCTTCAGATAGACGAAGTCATCGAGAAAGCCCGCGATGCTCCGCGAGCGGATCGCCGTATTGTTCGTGAAGATGGTGCGACTTATATGGTCGCTACACATGGCGACACTCAGGTACTGCTGACCCAGCATCCTCCGGCTGAACTCTGGGACCACGCTCTGCAGTTCTGGAAAAGTGAAGGTTTCACCATTGCCAAAAGCGACCCTGCTGCCGGTGTGATGGAGACTGACTGGGCACTGTTGGATAAAGCCTCTCGCCCCGGTGCTCTGCGTAGCTTTGTTGGCTGGGTTGTCGGGAACGGCAATACCAGCGGTATGATGGAAAAGTTCCGTCTGAGCATTCGCAGAGGAACACGTTCGGGGGGGGGCAGCCTCGTACTTGAACACGCCCGTCGGTCCAGCAGCGCCAATCTTGAAGAGCCCATTGACTGGAGTGACTCCTCTGAAGACAGCACGCGCCTTGAAAATAAGCTGCTGAACAAAATGCTGATTCATCTGGTGTTGAGCCGTGATGAGCAAAAGGCCTCTTTCCGCCCCCATAAACTGGATGTCGATAGCCAGACCACCCTGGTCAAGGATGGTAATGGTAACCCGGTGCTGCGTATTGAACAGAACTTCAACTATAGCTGGCAGGCCATAGAAGAGGCGCTGGCGAAGGCCGGTATCGAGGTACAGGATCGAAACCGTACCGCAGGTCTGATTTTTGTCCGCATGGCGACGGAAAGTGTGAGTGCCCCGCAGGAAGAGAGCAAAGGCTGGTTCAGTCGTCTGTTTAGCAGCGATTCTGAAGACAAGCCGATGACAGGGCAGAATGAATATCTCATTCGTGTGTTGAGCCCAGGGCCTGTCACCAATGTGACGCTGGAGAAAGATCTGAATACGCTGCCTCCGGCAGAGTTCTCAGAAGCCTTCCTCGAGCGCCTGCGAGACAATCTGGACTGATAACAAACTGTTAATAATGGAAACCAGGCTTTGACCTGGTTTCTTTTTACCCGGCTGTACTGATCTCACCCGCTTTTTTTCAGAAGCATGATCAGCATGCATGGGACCTACCGACTCTTATCAAGAACATATCTTTCAGGAAGTGCTTGCTTATGTCTTTGGCCGATCAGGTTTTGGCAGTGAATGACAACCTTCCGATCCGTACAGACCGCCCGGTTCACAGTGGCAAAGTACGCTCGGTCTACTGGTTGACCACTGAAGACAGTCGTCGTTTGATTCAAGAACAGAACTATAACGTTGCAGAGGACACCCCTCTGGCCATTATGGTGATCAGTGACCGTATTTCAGCATTTGACTGTATCTGGCACGGTGAAGGCGGGCTCAACGGCGTGCCGGGTAAGGGTGCGGCTCTGAATACGATTTCCAGCCACTGGTTTCGCCTGTTTCAGGAACAGGGGCTGGCTGACAGCCATATCCTCGACATTCCCCATCCGCTGGTCTGGATTGTGCAGAAAGCCCGCCCGGTCAAAATAGAAGCCATCTGCCGTCAATACATCACCGGCTCCATGTGGCGAAGTTATACACAGGGTGAGCGCACCTTCTGTGGCATAGCGTTACCGGAAAGACTGGAGAAGGATCAGAAGCTGCCCGAGCTGCTGATGACACCTTCGACCAAAGGCATTCTTGAAGGTATACCGGGCGTTCCGGCACAGGATGATGTCAATGTCTCCCGACAGGATATCGAACGCCATTTCGCGGCCTTCGGCTTTCGAGAGCCCGCCGATATCGATGTCTACGAAAAACTTCTGAAAGAGGGTTTCGGCGTTATCAGCACGGCCCTGGCGGAGCTGGATCAGATATTTGTGGATACCAAGTTCGAGTTTGGCTACGTCACCGATGCCGAAGGGCGGGAAAAACTGATCTACATGGATGAGGTGGGTACGCCAGACTCATCCCGCATCTGGGATGGTGCACAGTGGCGTCAGGGCAACATTGTGGAAAACTCTAAAGAAGGGTTCCGTCAGCTGCTATTGAACAGCTTTCCTGACCCCGACATTCTACTGAATAAGGATCGCATGGAAGAGCGTACCGCACTGGCTCGGGATAACGCATTGCCGGAAAAAGTGATCATGGCGGTATCGAAGACCTATGTGGATATTGCTGAAAAAATAACCGGAAAGAAACTACAGCTATCGAATAATCCAGCGGCTGAAATCATCACTATTTTGAGAGATCAGTACGGGTTGATTGGTTAGATCTCAACAGGAGAAGCCTGCCGCAGGCGGGCTTCCCCGTGCAAAACAGTTGCCCTACATCAAAGTTCTTGACATGCAGAAGAATTAACTTTTACAAGTTTCTGTAATACATTGAAAAACATAGATATTTTTTTTGGTTAAAAAATAGACAATCTGTTGCGAGCCGTTGATTACCGGAGCAAAAAGCGGTTTTTTTTGCGTCTGTCCACAGACTTATCCACAGATATAGTGGATAACATAGGGTAACATTGTCTTATATAAATACTGTTGTTATATAACCTTTATTTATCAACATTTGTCAATACATTTAGTTACGAAAATTGTGGGTAATCACTCTTTGAAGAGAGCGGTTCTCCCCCCACTTTGGCATTGGGCACATGTAATGGTTATACATGGCTATAAACTGATATTCCGGAGCATTGATTTCCAATGAATGATCGTTCAATAAATGAGCAGTCTGTAAACGACAATAGGCTAGTATTTGATGTCAATGCTGACAACCTTCGAAGTGAGGTACTGGAGGCATCACAGGAAGTGCCTGTGCTGCTGGACATCTGGGCAGAGTGGTGCGAACCCTGCAAGGCGCAGCTGCCTGTCCTGATGAAATTGGTTCAGGAATACGCAGGCAAGTTCCGACTGGCCAAATTGAATGCTGAGGATGCTGATCCCAGAGTTCAACAGATGGCTCAGCAGCTAATGATGCAGTTGAGCGTGCGCAGCATTCCGACGCTGGTACTGATTTACCAGGGGCAGCCGGTTCAGGTGCTGACCGGTCTGCAACAGGAAGCCGATTTGCGGGCTTTACTGGATGAGTTGACCATGAGCCCGGCAGACCGCATTCAACAACAGATCGATGCCCTGATCGCAGAGGGAGAGACTGAACAGGCCCTGGTGATGCTCCAGCAGATTCTGGTGGAAGAACCAGGCAACAGTGCACTTCAGGTCTTGCAGGCGAAGCTCCTGCTACAGCTTGGCCGCATGGACGACGCAAGACTTGTCATTAACGCACTGCCTGATGATGCTCCCGGCGCGGCCCAGCCTAAAGCCAAGCTGGCTTTTCTGGATATGGCGCAGAACATTGATCCCAGAGCGACAGTGGCAACCCGTCTTCAGCAGGATGAAAATGATCTGGAAGCTTGCTACCAGATGGCCATCCACCACGTTCTCGCAGATGAAGATGAAGCCGCCTTTGAGGCCCTGCTGATCATCATCCGCCGTGATCGCACCTTCCGTGAAGATGGCGCCCGTCTTCTAATGCTGAAGATCTTCGAACAGAAAGGCGCTACCGATCCGATAGTGCGCCGCTATCGGAATCGTCTGTTCAGTTTGATGCATTGATATTCACGACAGGAAAAAAGAAACACCACTGTCATCCCCGCCTTTACCACCGCATTCCCACGGTCCCCCGTGGGAATGCATACCGAACAGCCTGTATGGTTATCCCTCACTAGTTTTTCTCTGCTTCAGCCTGCTCCTGCTGCTCTGGCATATATTGTTCACGCCACCGCTGCAGACGATCAATCTCCCGCTTCAGGTTGTTGAGTGGCTTTCCCAGAACCTCAAGACCAGCCGATTGATTGAGCAACCCTTCCACCTCTTTGCAGGCTGCCCGCAAATCGGGCACACCGCAGTACCGAGCGGCGCCGTGCAGCTTGTGGATAACTTCCATTAACCCTGTCGTATTTTCCTGTTTCTGCAAATGCTCGATATCGGCAAGGGCTGTTGGCAAAGTGTCCAGCAGCATCTCCAGCAGATCCTCTGATAACGCTTTGCGACCTCCGGCGAGCTGAAGCCCTTCCTCCTTATCAACAGCTTTATCGACAGGCTCTTTTTCACATTTGATTTCGACACTGCGCTTCTCAGCAGCGAGTCGTGACGTGGTTTTATGGGATGGCGCAGGACGGATCCAGTCATTAATAACACGCAACAACTGTTGTTCACTGACCGGTTTGGCTAAATAGTTATCAAAGAAGGAGGCCTGAAAACGGGGCTGCTCCGTCATCAGGGTGTTTGCTGTCAGCGCGATAACCGGCAGGTGCTCACCCTCCTGCTCCAGCGCTCGAATTTTCTCGCACGTCTCCACGCCATCTATACCGGACATTTGAATATCCATAAAGACCAGGCTGTAATCGTGCTCTTTGACTTTGGCGATGGCCTCATAGCCGGAGTTTGCGGTATCAACCCGGATCCCCATATCTTCCAGAATTGTTTTCAGCAATTTTAAATGGGAGTGACTGTCGTCCACAGCCAGAATATGAAGCCCCTTGGTCGCAGGCCTCTGTACCTGCGTGGTGGCTGAAGGCGCCGGCAAGGGTGCGGATTCTGGTGCTGATTCTGATTTTGATAAAGAGCGCTGCTCAAATAACCGTGCCAAAGTCTTTGTCAGCTGTTTTTGCATCAGAGGCAGGGGAAGAAGAGCGATGTTGTCTGTGACCAAATGGCTCAGAGCATTCATATGCTGTTGGTCGCTCAGCAATAATAGACGGGCTCCGTTGTGCATAAATACGTTAAGGCTGTTTAATAACGGCTGGTTTCTCTCCTCGTCCTGATGCACACCAATCACAAACAGACAGGCGGTAGCGAGAGGTTTGCTCTGGGAGCCTTTAGCCCCACGTTGAGAGTGAGAGCCTTTAGCCCTGAGCCGAGAGTCCAATTCATGGACTTCAAAACCAAGGTCTTCCAACTGCCGGGATATCGCCTTGCGGGTCCACTCTTTTGACTCACTGACAACCGCAATACTTTTGCACCTGCCTGGGTGTTCCCTGGAACGAAGGGCGGAGCTTTTGTTCTGCGATCCGAGTTTAGGATGTTCCTGTGCAAGAGCTTCTTGTGCAAGAGCTTCTTGTGCAAGAGCTTTCTGTGTGAAAGCTTCCTGCGTAAAAGCTTCTTGTGTGAAAGCTTCCTGCGTGAAAGCTTCCTGCGTGAGGACGACGGTAAACCAGAAACAGCTGCCTTGCCCAGGCTCACTGATGAAGTCGATTTTTCCGCGCATCTGTTTCACCAGACTTTTACAGATAACCAATCCCAGCCCGGTCCCTTCGCGACGCTGATTGGCCACTGAGTTAACCCGGGAGAAAGCCTGAAACAGTTTCTTGCCATCCTCCTTCGAAATGCCGATACCGGTGTCTTTTATTGCGAAAGTGATCTCAGTAAACGTCTCCGTCCGCTTGGTACAACTGACCTCCACGATCACAGAGCCCTGTTCAGTAAATTTTACGGCATTACTGAGCAGGTTAGTGATGATCTGCTTGAGTCGGTTGCTGTCGCCCAGAAAGTGCAGAGGAGTGTTGGGATGAAAAATCACCGCCAACTCCAGGTCATGGCTTTGGGTAACGGGGCTGTGCATGGCCAGCGCTTCATCGACGATAGTGCGTAGATTGAGAGGTTTATGCTCAAGATGCAGCTTACCGGCCTCTATTGTGGAAATGTCGAGAATATCCGAAATAATCGCTTTCAAACCCTCGGCGGAGCTTTGCATGGTGTGCAAATGCTCTTGTTGCAGACTATCCAGCCTGGTTTTGCTCAGCAGACCGCAATAACCGAGAATGCTGTTCAACGGCGTATTCATCTCATGGCTGACATTGGCCAGGAACATGGATTTGCTGCGGTTGGCATCGACAGCCTGTTTGCGCGAATAGTCCAGTTCGGCATTTTTCAGTTCCAGAATCTCCATATTGTTATGGATCTCATGGCTTGCCCACTCAACGTCGTCTTTCATATCGTGATAGCGCAACTGTATTCGAGTGAGCATCTGGTTCAGGTGCTTTATCAGCGGTGAAAAGTCATCACTACGATCAATCAGCAGCCCGGCTTTTAAATTATCCGGATCAATATGACTAAGCTGTGTCGTCAGTCGCCTTAATGGACAGGTAATGTGGTTAGCCAGTCTCAACATGATCAGCCAGGTCAGGGGCAGAGCCACGATGGCGAGAGCGATAGCCAACAGCAGCCACTGATAGATGCCGATCAGAAGGTTGCGGGTGGTAAACTCGAGTTCCAGCCAGTACGTTTGCCCCAGGGTCGATTGAAGCCTGGTCGTAGTGAGCAGGGATTGCCCCTGCTGCTCCAGTGTCTTACGAAGGGCACGGTCTGGCCACGCCTCTATCTGTAATGATTGTCCCTCCTGATAGTTGATCAGACCATCTGTTGAGGAGAGTCGCAGACTGGACACCCCTTTGAAGTTGAGCGATGTTTCGGTCAGCTGTCGTATGGTTTCCGGATTATTGGTACTGATAGCGGATGTCAGAACGCCCGCTATCTGTTCGGTAGTCACACCTATCTGATACTTAAAATCGGCCCGTAACTGCAAAATAGCGAGTGTCGCCGAAAAAAAACACAGACAGACAATGAGTACAACAACAGGTATCAGTCCTTCCCGTAAGATATGTTTCTTGAGATTTTTATACATGTCCATAGCTTGCTTGAGTTTGTTTTTGTTTTAATTCTTCCTTTATTTTATATGATGAAGTCTTCACACAGTAAACCGCAGTCTTTTCTGACAACGAATTTTAACAAAATTAGAAGTGTGTTCTCATACGAGTTACAGTCAGCCAAGGAAACTATAAAATAGGCAAACAATATTATTTTTTATCGTCTCTTTACGGTTGTACTCCATGCAGATTAAACGCAAGAATCCCCCTCGTCAGGCCCGTTCAGCAGCCATTCCCGCTGAGGTGATGCTCGAGGCCCTGACCCACGATGGTCGGGGGGTAGCCAAGGGAGCCGGCCGCGTCATGCTGGTAGAAGGGGCTATTCCGGGAGATACCGTGCGCGTCCGCATCAACAAGCAGACCGCGAAAAGGGTAGATGCGGTGGTCAGCAAAATCATCGCCCCGTCCCCAGACCGGGTTGAGCCGCCCTGCCCCTGGTATGGTCAATGTGGTGGCTGCACTATGCAGCATATGAACAATGAAAAACTGCTGGCCGCCAAACAGGATGTCGTACTCAGCCAGTTACAGCGTTTCGCCGGTCTGGATCCCGAGCGGGTTGAAGCACCACTCACCAGCCCCCCCTGGGGCTACCGCTCCCGCGCCCGTCTGGCCGTGCGTTGGTGGAATGGTCGGGTCCATTTCGGTTTTCGGGCCGCAGGCAGCAAGAATATTGTTCCGGTCGGTGAGTGTGCGGTACTGGTTCCCGGGCTCTCGGAATTGATCAGCCCCATGCGCAAGATTCTGGAAGGTAACAAAAATCGCAAGGCGGTGTCCCATATCGAGCTGGCAGCAGCCGAAAATGGGTGCGCCGTTCTACTGCGTACTCTTGAGCTGATGCCGGAAGAGGACCAGAAGCGTTGGCTGGCCTTTGCTGCCGAGCGAAACCTGCAGCTCTATGTTCAGCCGGAGTCTTCGCCCCGGTCGAGCGCCTGTGTCTATACTGCGGATGGTTCAGACAGTCTAAACTACACCCTTCCCGAACAGGGCATCTCTCTGACCTTTCAGCCTGTCGACTTTACTCAGGTGAACCCCGGCATTAACCGAAAGATGGTGAGTCAAGCGCTGGCCTGGCTCTCCTTGACGCCCTCCGAAACCGTGCTTGATCTGTTTTGTGGTATGGGCAATTTCACCCTGCCTCTGGCCAAACAGTGTGCTCAGGTAACCGGCGTGGAAGGTGTACAGGATCTGGTGGCCCGTGGACGAAAAAATGCTCAGGACAACGGCATCGAAAATGTCTGTTTCGAGCAGGCTGATCTTGCGGCGGAACCAGGCCGCAGAGAGTGGCAGGCCAAAACCTATGATGCCATGCTGCTCGATCCACCCAGAACCGGTGCTCTGGAAATTCTGCAACAGATGGCGGATAAACTGCCGACCCGCATACTTTACGTCTCCTGCAATCCGGCCACCCTTGCCAGAGATGCAGGGTTTTTGAAAGAGCGGGGTTATCATCTGGCTCGCTTTGGTGTGATGGATATGTTTCCTCAGACGACCCATGTGGAAAGCATGGGACTGTTCATAAAAACAGAAAAGCCTTTCATAAAGACAGAAAAGCCTTTCATAAAAACAGAGAAGCCTTTCATAAAGGCAAAGAAGCTCTGAATTCAAGGAAGCAAGAAGAGTGAACGGAATGAATGATATTATTAGGGGATCCGATCAGTCTTCTCCAGAATAAAATATAGAGGTTAAAGCAATATTCATGGTTAAGGTTCGCGATGATCATCCCATAGCTGAGGATGGGACGATAGATATAGCTTCCTGGCTGGAAAGCCTAAAGTCTGTCGTCGTTCTAAAAGATGAACAGATGCTGCTGGATGCTTGCACCATGGTGCAAAAAGCAGCGGCTGCGCCAGGAAAACCAAGCGTCTGGTCCGAGACCGAGAGTCTGCTGACCATCGGTCTGCAGATGGCCGATATTCTGGCAGGGCTCAAGCTGGATCAGGCATCACTGGTCGTCGCCATACTCTACCGATCCGTGCGCGAATCCCGTATCACCCTGGAGGAGGTAAGGGAGAAATTTGGCTCGGAAGTTGCCCGGCTGGTAAAGGGCGTTCTGGGCATGGCGGTGATCAGTGCCATTCAAAACCCGACCCGCGTCCAGGTACTGGGGCAGCAACAGGATCAGCTGGAAAAGGTTCGCAAGATGCTGGTCTCCATCGTTGATGATGTTCGCGTGGCCTTGATCAAGCTGGCCGAGCGAACCTGTGCGATTCGGGCAGTAAAAGATGCCGACAAGGAGCGTCGTCAGCGTGTGGCGCGGGAAGTGTTCGAGATTTATGCGCCTCTGGCTCACCGTCTTGGCATCGGTTATATCAAGTGGGAGCTGGAAGACCTGGCGTTCCGCTACCTCAAACCCCACGATTACAAAAAAATTGCCCGGTTGCTGGATGAACGTCGTCTGGATCGTGAGCAGTATATTCAGGATGTGATGGCCCGTGTGCGTGAAGCTCTGGCCGCAGCAGGTATACAGGCAGAAGTCAGCGGTCGGGTAAAACACATCTACAGCATCTGGCGGAAGATGAAGCGCAAAGGCGTGGAGTTTAAGGAGCTGTACGATATCAGTGCCATGCGCATCTATGTTAATGAGGTGCAGGAGTGTTATGCCTCTCTGGGGTTGGTGCACGCCTTATGGAACCATATTCCCAAAGAGTTCGATGATTATATCGCCACCCCCAAGGAGAACGGTTACCAATCTCTGCACACTGCCGTGCTCGGACCTGGCGGTAAAAATCTGGAAGTGCAGATCCGTACCCATGCCATGCATGAGGATGCGGAGCTCGGCGTCTGCGCCCACTGGAAATACAAAGGCACCGATACCAAAAACAACAATGATAGCTACGAGGCCAAGCTCAACTGGCTGCGGCAGGTGCTGGAGTGGCAGGAAGAGCTCGGTCAGGACATGGAAGAGCTGGCTGACCAGTGGCATCTCGATGTAGAGCCGGATCGGGTTTATGTTTTCACCAAAGATGGCCATGTCGTCGATCTGCCGATAGGTGCGACGCCCGTAGATTTTGCTTACCGGGTACATACTGAAGTCGGCACCAAATGTCGTGGAGCAAAAGTCGGTGGTCGTATAGTACAGCTGAACAGCAAACTGAAGACGGGCGATCAGATTGAGATTCTGACCGCATCCAACGCGACCCCAAGCCGGGACTGGCTGAACGCCAACCTTGGCTATGTACGCACCAGCCGGGCCCGGGCCAAGATTATCAGCTGGTTCCGGCTGCAGGACAAGGATTCCAATATTGCGGCCGGACGCCGCATGCTGGAAACCGAGTTGAAGAGAATGGCCATTACCGGTGTGCAGCTTGATGAGCTTGCCGGCATCATGAAACTTCAGGATGCTGACGAGATGCTGGCCAAGGTGGGCTCCGGTGATCTGCGCCTGCTGCAGGTGGTTCATGCGGCCCAGCGCATGGTTGAACCGGTGCAGGAGGGGGATCCTGGCCTGAATAACCTTGCCCTTAACAAACTGGCGAAGAGTCGTCCGGCTACTAGCAAAACTAACACCGATAGCGGCATTATCGTAAAAGGCGTAGGTAATCTGATGACCCAGATGGCCAACTGCTGCCAGCCGGTGTCGGGCGATCCGATCATCGGGTATATCACGCTGGGGCGGGGTATCTCCATTCACCGTTCCGACTGCAGTAACGCCCTGCAACTGAAGGACCAGGGGCCGGAGAGGATTATCGAGGTGAGCTGGGGACGACGGCGTGCAGCAACCTATCCGGTGCGGATTTTTATTCTTGCCTATGACCGTTCAGGGCTACTGCGGGATATCACATCCTTCGTTGCTAATGAAAAGCTGAATGTGACCGGCCTCAATACCCGTATCGACCCCAAAGACAACATGGCACACATTTCACTGGAGGTAGAGATTTCCTCTCTGGAAACCCTTGGTCGTGTATTGGCAAAAATTAACCAGCTACCTAATGTACTGGATGTGTACAGAGATCATACCCCTGTCGCCACTCTGGCATAACGGAGTCGAAAGTGAGTAAATCAGACTACAGTCTGAATGATCTCCTCAATGTGATGGCCCGTCTGCGTGATCCGCAGACGGGCTGTCCCTGGGATCATAAACAGACCTTCCAGAGCATCGCACCCTATACCCTTGAAGAAGCCTACGAAGTGGTGGATGCCATTGAGCGGGGCGATATGGCTCATCTTGAGGAGGAGCTGGGTGATCTGTTGTACCAGGTCGTCTATCACGCCCGGATGGCAGAAGAGCAAGGGTTATTTGATTTCTCCTGTGTCGTCAATGGGCTGGTAAAGAAGCTTATACGACGACGACCTCATATGTTCAATAACAGCAGAAACCTGCCAAACACCAGGCATACTGCCGAAGGCGTACAGCAGATATGGCAAGCTATCAAAGCGAAGGAGAAAGAGCAGGCAGCGGGCGCTGTTGTTAACACGGGAGCTGTTGTTAACACGGGAGCTGTTGTTAACACGGGAGCTGTTGTTAACAAAAGTGTCACTTCTTTACTGGCTGATTCTTTACTGGATAGCATTCCTCAAAATTTTCCAGCGCTGGTGATCGCCCAGAAGCTGCAGGACAAAGCCGCACAGGTCAATTTTGACTGGCCCGATGTGCAGCCGGTCATCGCCAAAATACGGGAGGAGCTGGATGAGATTGAACAGGCTATTGCCTCCGGTAACCAGGAGGAGATAAAAGAGGAAGTCGGCGACTTTCTATTTGCTGCCACCAATCTCGCCCGCCATCTGAAGGTGGATGCGGAACAGTCTGTGCGCGGCTGCAACCGTAAATTTCGTGATCGTTTCTTTTATATCGAACAGGCTGTTGCGGCTTCTGGCAAATCTATGGATAAGTGTTCGCTGGAAGAGCTGGATAGGTTATGGGATGAAGCCAAGCGAAGAAGTGACTGATTACGACCCCGTCTATGACCCCGCCGGATTTTGTAAGCACTTTCAGTTTCTACACCAAAAACTAGGTATTTTCTTGGCATAAGACAATATTTTTTTTAGTTATTTCGTTCATTATACGTATAAGTCACCGGTCGCATGTTGGGTTATACGGTATTCATAACAAATAAAACAGCTGTGATCCCCAGAAATAACCGCCGACCAAACCATGCAGGAAGGTCAGTAAATAATAAGGCTGTAGTGAGAATGCTTGAGAGTTTCGGAGATTATCTGAAAAAACGGCGGAAAGAGGCGGGCCTTACTCAGGATCGTTTGGCTATTGCCCTATCCTGTTACTCCCCTGTCCTGTCCGGTATTGACTCGGTCACCATCAGCCGTTGGGAGCGGGCCACCACCGAGCCGACCAGCGAGCGGCAAAGGGAGGTGATTGCCTATTTCCATGATGATGTGGAGAGAATCTTTCCGTTTCGTTCCGGTCGAGCTTACCGGTTTGATCAAAAACAGGCGGTTGAGTATCTGGGACGTCACTACCTGGTCTCTCCAAAACTTGGTCGTAAGGTCGGCAATTTCCCCGAGCAGAACGATTGCACATTTTCCGTAGAAAAGATTTCCGGTTCAGAGAATCATCAACGTTGTCTGGATATTGTTCTGGAGTACAACAATTCCGTCTATGAACCACTGGTACCGGTAACTAAGCAACGCCTGAATGGCTGGGTAGAGCACTGCAATCGCCTGGCGATGGTCTGCCTGAAACACGGTCACTATTTCGGACACATGATTGTTCTGCCATTGAAGGATGAGACGTTCTGGCAGCTGATTCATGCTCGCCGTGAGGAGGCTTCACTCTCCCTGGATGATATAGCGGCACCGGGAGAGCCCCACAGTCTTTATATTTACTCGATCCATGGTGCAAGTCGCCTGACGGTCAGCCGGTTGGTTATGGAAATGATCACTTACATTTCCCGCTACTATGATCAGATCAACCACATTGGTGGTATTTGCAAAACCAATGACAGTGCCCGTCTGGCTCGTTCTTTCCACCTTCAGCCGGTTGAAGTTGGCCCGTTTTATCCTAAAGGTCAGGTGCGTTATCAGGGGCGTGAGGTCAAGTTTGTGAGTTATGCTAATCCGCTGGCCCATATTCTTGAAGATGCAGGTTTGCGCAAGTTGCTCTCTGCCTGAAGGCTTCGAGGTCGTTAGTTCTGTGCGAGTGGGAATCCAGCACGTTTGAATGGATTCCCACCTGCACGGGAATGACGGAAGCTACTTCACTTTGGCATTCTGACGTATACGGCTGAGAATACCGCGCAGAATATTCAACTCTTCCTGTTCCGGACGCGCCCGATTAAAGAACCGGTGTAGTTTGGTCATGACCTTGCCGGGGTGCTGCCGAATAATAAAGTGAATATCCCCAAGTGCCAGCTCCAGTTGATCGTAGAACTGCTCCATTTGGCGGGTATCGGGATAGGGAACCGGATCAGTGTATTCCGCCGGCTGTGACTCCAATGCCAGACTGGCCTGCCTGATTTCGTAACAGAGAATCTGCACCGCCGAGGCAACGTTCAGCACCGGATAGTCCGGATTGGCATCAATGGAAACATGAAAGTGGCACAGCTGCAGCTCTTCGTTGGTCATACCGGAGGTCTCCTGACCAAAGACCAGAGCCACTTCTCCCCCCTGGGCTTCGGCAACCAGTTTTTCGCCGCACTCACGGCTGGTCAGCATCGGCCAGGGGAAGCTGCGGCTGCGCGCCGATGTGCCCACCACCAGATTACAACCGGCAATAGCCTCTTCCAGTGAGTTGACCACTTCTACGTGATCGATCAGATCATCAGCACCGGCAGCCATGGTGACGGTATCTTCATGGGGAAACTGGTTGGGAGCGACCAGTATCAGGCGTGAGAACCCCATGGTTTTCATGGCGCGCAGGGCAGAACCGATATTGCCGGGGTGCCAGGTGCGGAGCATCACTATACGAATAGAATCAAAAGGATGGTGGTCAGTCATGGGAAGTAACAATAGATCAGGCTGGAAAGATCCAGCAGTATATCAGCGCTGTCATCTTTACAGAAATTGCCGAATGTTCAGATTTCACCTTTACTTGGTCGGTCATAATCCTACTGATCGGTTATCAGATGCTTAGAGAATTTCACCTGGTCCTGTTATTTCGTCTCATGCTTTTTTTCGGTTTTCTTGTTGGCTCTGTTGCTCTGGTTTTCGCAGTAAAAACTCATCACCTCCCATGTTCGGTGATGGCTAATCATCCCCCCACAACTGAGGCAGAGAAGACTATGAACAATACCCCATCTGCCATTAATTCAAAAAAATCGGAAAAGCCTAAAAAAAAAAGCCACAATATGACCATACTATGGGTGAACAATCGCAAATCTTTAGCTCCAAGCTTGAATATTTCCCACATGAATACTTAGAACACTTCCCAGTCTTTATAAATGAAAGGAATTGGACCCAGGCTGAAAGAAAAATACACATAAAAAGTCATTTAGCGAAGACTATGACGCAATTACTTTCGTTACATTTAAATAGCGAGAAACCTATTCTCACACATGGCAAGCATGCGCATATGTGTTATTTGAATGAGGACAAAATAGAAAAAAATTCTGGATCTTCTTCTATGGATAATGAGCCGCCGATTCAAATATATCTTCTTATTGATAATAAATCAAATATTCAATTGATAAGAAACACAATTATTAGTTCATTTCCTAATATGGAAACTTTAAACATTAGAGTAGATATTGACACTCAATCTTCCGACACCAAAACGTATTCTTCTGTAGGTAATCCACCGTTACAAACTCCATCGGTTGTGCAAAAAATTACAGTGAAATATGATGAAGACGTTGTACTGGACTTGATAGTTACTGTAGAGCCTTATGAAAATAGCTTTTGTATTATAAATAATATCCATTGCAAAAAAGAAATATCAAAAGCCAAGATAAAACTTGGCGATAAAACCGTATGGATACCTGTCATTAGTTTAAATCAGTTGTTAGATAATTTGCTGACGGCCGCTGATTCGTCTAAGGACAATAAAAATTACTATTTGCAACTATTAGAAAAGGCTTACGCTATTTATAACAACGATATTCTAGATTTTCATACACGGAAACGAATTAATTCAATACCTCAACGTTTAGAATTGATAAAAGCAATACTAAAGTTGGAGAGAAAGAAGGAAAACAGACAAAACAAAGTAACTGCTCAAAACCCTCCGCCTCATCTGGCGTCAGCTTTCACATTGTCCAGTATTACCAAGGAGGATGATTCTGAAAACACAGATTTGCTAGAGAAATATGGGCAGTTACTGGATCATTTGATCAAGAAAATAAAGTCATTACATTTGTCCAATATTGACTCCACTAATAATAGACAAACAGAAACAATAAGCCCCAAACAAGTAATCACTCAAGATCAAGATACTATAGTAGTGTCGAAAAAAGATGACGATGCGGTATCCCCACAAGGAAACGGGACATCTTCAATTATTAGTATTGTAAATACATTCGACACCTTGAAGGAAGATTGGGATAACGGGGAATCTTTAATTATTAGTATTGTAGATACATTCAACACCTTGAAGGAATATTGGGATAAATGCAACGATAATGACTTGGAAAGTATATTGACTTTGTTAGATGACACAGAAATAGTGTATAGACTTGACAAACTGATAGATGCAAATCTCAATATTCTTTATGCAAATACCAAGCTGCGTACAAAAACATATAATGCTCTGGACAAATTAATAAAGATCTCGGGCAAAAAAATGCTCACACTTAAAGCTGATAAAAACAACCCTAAATTATTAGAACTCTCCCAAAAGGCTTTTGCGTTTCACATAGAGAAACGAAACATGCTTAATAAAATTTGGCTAACCAGTCGCTCAGCAGAAAATAACGACAAGATAAATTTACCCTGTATTATTTTTTACAAGGGTTGTTTTGATGATTGGATAGTTACAGAACCGAATGATTTTAATCCACAAAATAATTGTTGTTCTACCAGGATTGAGAAGTTCTTGCCTGTTATTGTGGGTGCCTATTTTAATGACGAAAAAAAAGAAACATATAATAAATATCCAGATCTGATGGTGGACACAAGAAAGTTCATGACCAAATTAACAAAAAAACAATATCCTGAAATTCTATTGCCGCACATTAAGCTTTATCTTTCTGATAATAATTATAAAAGAAAACATAGTCTAAATAGTCGGCTTGGTACAAATAAAGAGTTATCACAGGCTTTACTGGAAATCAAAGAGCCATTTTCTCATATCCCTCATTTTCTTGAATTAATTAATCTTCTTGAAAACAATTACGCTTTTGTAAAAGCAGCCATCATTATGATTCATTATTTGAATGTCATATATGATCAACAGAATATAACAATTACTTTGACTAATAATGATTTTAAAAAAATGTATCTTCCCGATGATCTACAAGATAAAATTAAAAAAATTTATGATGGCATACCTGTTAAACCTAAAAATCCACCCTATAATGAACAATGTATTTATTTTAAGCGTGAGCTGGTGTCAGCAATGAAACAACACACGATTTTTCTTAATGAAAAATTAGTTGAGTTGATTGAGCGTAAGCAATAGAAATGCATCGTTACCTGTCCCAATGGCTAACACCAGCCGCTCCCGCT
>CAMRBW010000006.1 GCA_947040555.1 uncultured Oceanospirillales bacterium
GTCATGGGGGAGGGGTCATGAAATATTTCAAATTGCCTGACCTGGGAGAGGGGATTCCCGAGGCGGAAATTGTTGAATGGCATATCCGTGAAGGGGAAGCCGTTCAGGAAGATCAGATTATTGTTTCCATGGAAACTGCAAAAGCGGTGGTCGAAGTGCCATCGCCCTGTGCCGGTGTTGTGGTTCGTCAGTTTGGTCAGCCGGGTGATCTTATTTACACCGGTGAATCACTGATTGAGTTTGAAGGTGATGGGGAGGATACCGGAACAGTGGTTGGCTCCATTCAGGAAGCCGGCAAAGCCTCATCAGATGATGACGAACAATTTTTTATTGGTGCTGCGCCTTCTACTGAAGAAGGAAAAAACAAGATCGTTCATCGTCGTGCAACAGGAAAAACGACTCTTCAAAGCTATGAACTTGAGAACGGAGAACCTTTACGTGGGGTTCGGCGGGAGATGGCTCACAGTATGTCGCGTTCCCATCGGGAAGTGGCCGCAGTCACTCTTTTTGAAGATGCCGATATTCACCAGTGGGGTGATAAGCAGGATCTGACTGTGCGAATTATTCAGGCGCTGGTGGCTGGCTGTAGCGAAGTTCCGGTTATGAATGCCTGGTTTGATGAGGTCTCTGAACAGTTGCAGGTGATGGAATCTATTCATCTTGGGCTGGCGGTAGACTCTCCCCATGGTCTGTTTGTGCCGGTTATGGATGATGTTCAAAATTTAACGGCCGCCAAATTACGTAAAGATATTAATGCTCTGAAAAAAGGTGTTCAGGAGCGAAAGCTATCTCCTGATGCTTTTCGGGGGGCGACTATTTCGCTGAGTAATTTTGGTGCACTGGGTTGCGGGCGTTATGCGACGCCCGTTGTGGTGCCGCCGTCTGTTGCCATTTTGGGTATCGGTTCTGTTGGCGAACAAGTGGTGCCGTTTAAGGGAAAACCAGCCGTACATCGTGTTATTAGTCTGTCATTGTCATTTGATCATCGGGCTGCCAGCGGGGGAGAAGCAGCACGATTTTTGAAGGCTGTTGTACAACATTTGGAGCAAAAGAAATGATAATACGGTTGCAGGGCTGACCGATTCGTTTTACAAACATAGGAAGAATAATAAAAATTGTATTACGGAGCAGACAGGTAGTCGCTCCTGTAAGCCGTATACACGGCGTTGTATACGGCTCTCAGCGGGGATAGGGGAAATATATGGATATTTTTAATAACTATCAGCAGCGTTATAAGGAAAAAGAACAGGAGGAGATGTCTCTTCAGGAGTATCTCCAGCGATGTAAAGAAGACCGCATGGCATATGCCAACGCAGCAGAAAGAATGTTGATGGCGATCGGTGATCCGGAACTTGTTGATACCTCCCGGGATCCCCGTCTCTCCCGAATCTTTTCCAACAAATTAATTAAACGCTATAAGGGTTTTGAAGAGTTTTATGGCATGGAAGATGCCATTCAGCAGATTGTTTCCTACTTCAAGCATGCATCTCAGGGGCTGGAAGAGAAAAAACAGATTCTCTATCTGCTGGGTCCGGTGGGTGGTGGTAAATCATCTCTGGCGGAAAAACTGAAGAGTTTGATGGAGAAGGCTCCATTCTATGCCATCAAGGGTTCTCCGGTTTTTGAATCCCCGCTTGGCCTGTTTAGCCCCGCAGAAGATTCCGCCATCCTGGAGCATGAGTATGGTATTTCTCCCCGTTATCTGCGTGGGGTTATGTCTCCATGGGCGGTGAAGCGGTTGCATCAATATGGCGGCGATATTACCAAGTTCAGAGTCGTAAAACTGTGTCCGAGTATTTTGGATCAGGTTGCTATCGCCAAGACTGAACCGGGCGACGAGAATAATCAGGATATCTCCAGCCTTGTCGGTAAAGTAGATATACGGCAGCTAGAAGAATATTCCCAGAATGATCCCGACGCCTATAGTTTTTCAGGTTCGCTGTGTCGTGCAAACCAGGGCATTATGGAATTTGTGGAGATGTTCAAGGCGCCGATAAAGGTCCTCCACCCACTGCTGACGGCTACTCAGGAAGGTAATTACAACAGCACCGAGGGCATGAGCGCCATTCCTTACGACGGTGTTATTCTTGCTCACTCGAATGAATCCGAGTGGCAGACCTTCCGTAACAACAAGACCAACGAAGCCTTTATCGACCGGGTAAATATTGTCAAAGTTCCGTACTGCACCCGGGTAACAGAAGAGGTAAATATCTACGGTAAACTGCTGGAGCACAGCTCTTTGAACAAGGCTCCCTGTGCACCAGATACTCTTAAGATGCTGGCACAGTTTATCGTGCTCTCACGGATTAAGGAGCCAGAGAACTCCAATATTTTCTCTAAAATGCGGGTGTACGACGGTGAAAGTCTGAAAGATACCGACCCTCAAGCCAAACCACAGCAGGAATATAAGGATGCTGCCGGGGTTGATGAGGGAATGGATGGTCTGTCTACCCGTTTTGCCTTCAAAATTCTTTCAAAAGTCTTCAACTTTGATCCTTCTGAAGTGGCTGCCAACCCGGTGCATCTGCTCTATGTGCTGGAGCGCGAAATCGAACAGCAGCAATTTCCTCAGGAGGTTCATGAGCGTTATCTGCGCTTTGTGAAGGAGTTTCTGGCCCCGAAATATATTGAGTTTCTGGGCAAGGAGATTCAGACCGCCTACCTCGAATCCTACTCAGAGTACGGCCAGAACATCTTCGACCGTTACATCACCTATGCCGATTTCTGGATTCAGGATCAGGAATACCGTGATCCGGAAACAGGGGATATTCTCAATCGCGGCTCTATCAATGATGAGCTGGAGAAGATCGAAAAGGCAGCCAGTATTGCCAATCCAAAGGACTTCCGGAACGAAGTCGTTAATTTCGTGCTGCGCGCCAGAGCCTCCAATGATGGCATGAATCCGAGTTGGATGAGCTATGAGAAGATGCGTGCCGTGATTGAGAAGAAGATGTTCTCCAATACTGAAGATCTGCTTCCGGTGATTAGTTTCAACGCCAAAGGCAGCAGGGACGATCAGCGCAAACACACTGAGTTTGTGAAGCGGATGATGGAGCGTGGCTATACCGAGAAGCAGGTGCGCTTGCTCTCGGAGTGGTATATCCGGGTACGGAAGTCCCAGTAAACGACTACAGATAGTTAATGCAGTAGAAGTTGGACAACCGGAGCGGAACCATCACCAGGGATGTGATGCAGGTACCATGGATGGCGTCGGTTCTACTTCGGAAGTCCCTTTAATTTATCGAACGGGACAGGTTGAGGCACAGGGAGTGCGTGATGAGCATGATCATTGACAGAAGGCTCAATGGTAAAAATAAAAGCACTGTGAATCGCCAGCGCTTTATGAATCGGTATCGGAAACATATCAAAAAAGCCGTTTCCGACGCTGTGAACAAACGCAGCATTACCGATGTTGAAAGCGGCAGCAGCATCACCATTCCAAAGAGAGATCTTTCTGAGCCTGTTTTTAACCATGGTTCCGGTGGTCAGCATCAGCGGGTTATGCCTGGCAATAAAGAGTTTATTGCCGGTGATCGAATTAAACGTCCACCTTCTGGTTCTGGCAATGGCGGTAGCGGTCAGGGACAGGCCAGTAATCAGGGCGAAGGTATGGATGAGTTTACCTTCAACATTAACCACGATGAGTTTCTGGAATTTATGTTCGATGGGCTGGCGCTTCCCAATATGCGGGAGAAACAGCAACAGGACATGATGGAATTCAAAACCCATCAGGCCGGTTTTTCAACCAATGGTCCACCGGATCGACTGAATATTATTCAGTCCCTGCGCGGTGCCCATGCGCGCAGAATTGCACTTTCTGGCGGTACGAGGCGTGAGATTCGCCAACTCAAACGCGAGCTTCGAGAGATGGAAGTTCAGCCTGGAGCGATGGATAACGAGCGGGCAGAACATCTGCGTGAGCAGCTGAAAGAGCTGAACAGTAAGTTAAAAAAATTGCCGTTTATTGATGATATTGATCTGCGCTATAACAACTTTGTTAAGGTTCCCCGCCCTTCCAACAAGGCGGTGGTGTTCTGCGTAATGGATGTGTCTGGCTCCATGACTCAGGAGATCAAGGATATGGCCAAGCGCTTCTTTATCCTGCTTTACCTGTTTCTGCAGCGCAGCTACGAGCAGATTGAAGTGGTCTTTATTCGTCATCACACCTCTGCCAAAGAGGTTAATGAGGAAGACTTTTTTTACTCCAGAGAGACCGGTGGCACTATCGTTTCCAGCGCTCTGGAGATGACTCGGGACATCATCACCAAGCGTTATTCACCCAGTGACTGGAACATCTATGTCGCCCAGGCATCCGATGGGGATAACTGGGAGGGTGATTCTTCAGTCTGCAGCAAGATGTTGGTCAATGGTCTTATGCCTCTGGTGCAATACTTCTCCTATGTCGAGATCACCGACCGGCAGCACCAAAATCTCTGGCGTGAGTATGAAAGTATTCAGGATAGCCACCCAGAAACGTTTGCTATGGAACAAATTAAATCAGTAGCGGATATTTACCCCGTATTCCGCCGTCTGTTTGAAAAGAAGGAAGCCTAATGACTGATCGTCAGGGTACATCTAAAAAGAAAACAGCCAAACCCAAAGCAGCCGGGCAGAAAAAAACTTCGAAGAAGTGTGAGCCGCTGAGTATGGGGGCAGACTGGACTTTTGACCTGATCCAGCAGTATGACGAGGAATTAGCCAGAATTGCCAAGGAATTCCGTCTGGATACCTATCCCAGCCAGATTGAAGTGATCAGCTCGGAACAAATGCTGGATGCCTATGCCTCGGTTGGTATGCCGCTGATGTATAACCACTGGTCTTTTGGTAAACATTTTCTCGGCAATCACCAGCGTTACCAGAGTGGCAAGATGGGGCTGGCCTACGAGATTGTGATTAACTCCAACCCCTGTATTGCCTATCTCATGGAAGAGAACACCATGGCGATGCAGATTCTTGTGCTGGCTCATGCCAGTTATGGTCATAACTCTTTCTTCAAGGGTAACTACCTGTTCCGTACCTGGACCGATGCAGAGTCCATCATAGACTACCTGATGTTCGCCAAGAGCTATATCGCCAAGTGTGAAGAGAGGTATGGCATAGAGGCCGTTGAAGAGATTCTGGATGCCTGTCACGCCCTGATGAACCAGGGTGTTAATCGATATAAACGACCACGACCACTTTCTGCCGGAGAGGAAGAGGAGCGTCAAACGGAGCGGGCAGAGTATATTCAGCGAACCCTGAATGATATCTGGACCACGATCCCGACGCAGGAAAAAGCGGTTGAGGAGACGGATGAGCGCTTCCCGGAAGACCCGGAAGAGAACATTCTTTACTTTATCGAGAAGAATGCGCCATTACTGGAAACCTGGCAGCGTGAGCTGGTTCGCATCGTGAGAAAGGTCGCTCAGTATTTTTATCCACAGCGACAGACGCAGGTCATGAACGAGGGTTGGGCCTCGTTTTGGCACTACACACTGATGCATAGTCTTTACGACGAAGGTTTGATTGGTGATGGCTACATGCTCGAATTTCTGCATTCCCATACCAGTGTTGTCTATCAGCCGGAGTTTGATGATCCGCGCTTCTCAGGCATTAATCCTTATACGCTGGGCTTCAAGATGTTTATGGATATCAAGCGTATCTGTGAGCAGCCTGATGAGGAGGATCGACGCTGGTTCCCTGATCTGGCAGGCACCGACTGGTTGGATGCGGTGCATTATGCCATGGAGAGCTTCAAGGATGAGAGTTTTATTCTACAGTACCTGTCGCCCAAGGTTATGCGTGATCTGCACCTGTTCTGCATAATGGATAATGAGAAAAATGCCTACCTTGAGGTTGAGGCTATCCATGATGATTCCGGTTACCAACAGGTACGGGAGGCGCTGGCGGCCCAGTACAACCTCGGCAACAGGGAGCCCAATATTCAGGTTTATAATGTCAATGTGAAGGGGGACCGCTCACTGACGCTTCGACACTTTATGCATCAGAACAGGCCTCTGGATGAGAGTGCCAATGAAATCGTCAAATATGTACATCGGTTGTGGAAGTTTGATGTGAGGCTGGAAAGTGTTGATGGTGATTCTGTAAGAAAAACGATCGCCTGCCCGGATTCTCCTGAAAGGGCTATGCTCGAGTTGACGAAATAGGGTGGATAGGGGCTTCGCCTCATTCGAAAATGGGTAAAACAAGCAAAGAATAAAGCGGGTCGTTATCAGTAATAATAGGTCTGATCTGGCCTGGCTACTCGTTTGTCCAGGCCCGCTTTTATTCGTGATAATTTATTGCACAGGCAGAGAGTACAAATCTTTTTATCTTCTTTTGAAAGGTGGGCAAGAATGGTGTGGGTTTGCTGTATTTGAATATTTTCTTTAATGAAATTGAAAATTCATGTTGTCAGTAAGAACTCTATTATCTATTTTCTCAATCATCGCATTTTTCTGAGGACTGATTTAGTGAATGTATTTGATGAAATAATGCACCGTTTGAGCAGTAAGACGCGTATCCGTAGCCTATTTAAGGATATTCATGTTGAAGATTTGGAAAGAATAGTCGGTCGGTTGTCCGATGTTTTGGATGAAAAAAAGATAAATGTTGCTGAGGAAGAAGAGAAGCTTCGCGCCAAACAGAACAGCATTGATGCTATTCGAAGAATGATGGAAGAAAAAGGCGTTTCTCTGGAGGATTTTGGACAGCAATCTTCAGGAGAGAAAAAGAAACGCAATATCAAGCGTTACCTTTTTGAGTATTCTGATCTTGATGGTGGCAAGTATCGGTGGGAGGGATCTCTGACCGGTCGGGCTCCGAAGATATTTCAGGAATACCTACATAGAACCAGCAGAGAACGCCTTGATTGTATTATTGAAGAGCGTTAATTAGGCGATGGCCGTAAGAGCCTTCCCTGGGGGAACCAACAGGTAGAACAACGTCCTTTTTTTTGGTTTTCTTTTAATCACAAGAGTCGCATCATGACAGAGCAGAGCGTGTTTGACGATGGCCGGTTCAGGTTCTGTACCTTCCATGAAAAGCACGCCTGCTCTTATCATTTCTAATAGGCGCGTCATCAACAATGATGAATATTTCCGGTTGTGATGTTCAATCATTGTTATAAAACGTGGCGACGCTTTCTCTGTAGAATGCCACCTTTCCGACGTTATAACTTCAGCGCGTGATCTGCTGATGGGATGGTCACAGGTTGAGAGCCATGTACCCGGTAAAGCCTCTTTGTGGATAACTCTTCGCAGCGCCAGTATTTGCGAAGTTTTTTGAGCGCCCGAAAGGTTTTCCCACCCGACAGAGTGAACACATCTCCGGCGTTGAGGTCATCAAGCAGAGGGCCTTTAGCCGCAGGGTTGGTCAATTTCTGAATATGGCAATCGGCAGAGCTGCTGGCGCGAGGGTTGACACTGTGTGCCCTGATCGCAGTTGTTGCAGCAAGATCCAGAACATCCAGTGCCAGCAATTGTTTGAGATGTTCCCTGTAGCAGAGCTTCCATTCCGGACCGTGGGGAGCGACCTCTCTGCGATATCTGTTCCAGATTTGTGCATGGGCTATTTCGTGGGTGAAGGTCACCAGAAATTGCAAAGGGTGAAGGTCTCTGTTGACGCTGATACGGGGTGGTTTTCCCCGATGTGCCGAGCGAAAGTCCCCAAGCTTGGTCTTTCGGGAATAGGGCAGATACAGCTCAACCCGATTTTGAACCAGCCACAGTGCGCAAAGCTTTTCTGTGCCTGCCGGTAAATAGCTTTGCAGCTGTGTGGCAAGTCTGGTTATCACAAGGTCATCCATCGGCCATATTCTCAAATCAGGGGGATAAAACAGCGATCAAGGATAACGCCTGTCAGCACCGAAAACCCGATCCAGTGGTTGGACAGAAACGCCTTGAAGCAGGCTTCACGCTCACGGTGTCTGGTTAAATTTTTCTGATAGAGAAACAGAATCGCCATGCCGGCAAGGCCAGCGAAGTAGGCCGGCCCGCAGCTAAGAAGATGGCCGACAATGGTCAGGATAATCAATGTCGCTGTTTGTAACAGGGTGATAATCAGATTGTCGTAACGGCCAAACAGAATGGCTGTCGATTTAATGCCAATTTTTAAATCATCGTCCCGGTCGACCATCGCATACTGGGTATCGTAGGCGACAACCCACAACATGCATCCGACAAACATCAGCCAGGCGGCGGGATTGATAGTATCCGTCTGAGCGGCCCATGCCATAGGCATCCCCCAAGAGAACGCAAGAGCAAGCACAACCTGAGGCAGGTGGGTGAAGCGCTTCATAAACGGGTAGATCATCGCCAGGGCCGCAGCTGCAAAGGAGAGCATGATGGTCAGGGGATTGGTCATTAACACCAGCAGAAAGGCAAGAACAAGAAGAGTCGCAAAAAGTATGATGGCTTCTCTTTGAGTCACTCTGCCGGTGGCCATAGGGCGATTCATAGTACGTTTTACATGACCATCAAAATCACGGTCGGCATAGTCGTTGATCACGCAGCCGGCAGAACGCATCAGCAGAGTACCCAGGCTGAATATGATGATCAGATCAATATCGGGCCAGCCGTCGGCTGCCAACCAGAGAGTCCAGAGGGTGGGCCAGAGCAGGAGTAACGTACCGATAGGACGGTCAAAGCGGGTGAGCTGAATATAATTTTGTAAACGATTGAATGGCGAAATAGATGTCATTCGAAGGAGGCCCCCATAGATACAGCTTTCGAATACCCGGCAAAAAGAGCGGGCAAAAAGTACTCACACACTGCCAGAGGTTTATGATTTAGCATAAATTGAGAGCGTCTACCCCATACGGTGTGTCCGTGCAGGTCTGGAACTCTGGTAATTTCTATAGGGCCACGTTCCAGCTCGGGTTGGGAAAAAATAAATTCTCCCAGCGGCCGGTTTCGTAGATCGAGCAACTCCCGGTTTTTACCCTCAAGCGTTGCTGCCGGAAGAATGCTTCTGGCGAATACCATGGGGATTCCGTTACAGATCAGCATCACCTCACGGATATTGGCCTCTTCCTGCTCATTAATAGCAAGGAAGCGGCACTCATCGGCGGTTGGCTGTTCCCAATCCTGAAACAGAACATCGACTTGAAATGAGCCGGGAAATTGTGCTTTTAGTTTGGCCGTGAGAGATCCGCTGTCGGTCAACCACGCTCTGCACTCCTTGGCGAGGGGCGCAGGAAAAGCCTCACATTTATACCAGAGCTGGTTATCCAGCAAAACGGGACGAAAGGGCATACCTTGTATTTCTTAAGAGCATCCGGGCAATGTTTCATGGCAGCATGCGTGATAAGTCCTGTGCATGCAAGTTCCAGAAAAATAGCCCTGAGAATGATAGAAAATAGTTTTTGGTATTGCCCTTGGAGTAGGGCTGATTTATGGTTGGTAGTGGTGCTGACACTGGATGAGTGCAGCCTGTTCCCGGTAGTGGGCTCAGGAACGATTGTTTCGCTCGGGAAGATAAAGATAATACCAATAAAAAAAATACATTGAGGGGAATTCATGCGCAAGCCAGAACTTATTGCTGCTATCGCAGATCAGGCTGATTTGAGCAAAGAGCAGGCAGCCCATGCGCTGTCGGCAATTATTGATCAGATTACTCAGGCTATGGAGCGGGAGGAAGCTGTTAACCTGATTGGTTTCGGTTCCTTTATCCAGCGTTCCCGGAGCGCCCGCACCGGTAAGAACCCACAGACTGGTCAGCCAATCGAAATTCCTGCCAGCAACACCGTTGCTTTCAAGCCAGGCAAGGTTTTGAAAGAAGCTGTGAATAAGTAACGCACTCAAGTGCCAGTGATGTTTTAATCACTGGCACTTTGCATTCTTTTCTGTTTCCCGTTCACGACTGTTTGCTAGTCATTATCTTGATAATCATATGGTCAGCTTCAGCTAATCCCTGATTACCAATCAGGCCAATATTGGCGATAGTGTGTTCGATGTCATTCTCAATAATACCTTCCTGTCCGGTGATGTGGATGTCATCAAGAGCCATAAGGGCAGCCTTGATTGCAGCCTGAACGGATGTAGATACTTTTAGTGAGCATCCGGTGCCGGCACCATCACAAAGAATACCGGTGATATCACCAAACATATTGAACAGAGCAAACTCCATCTGATCTTTGGTACCACCGAGCAGCCAGGTAATAGCCGAGCTGGCGCCCGCAGCAGCCGTTGTGGCCGCGCAAAGGGCGGACAGGGTGTTAAGGTGGCTCTTGATATGAATGGCCGTCAGATGGCTGATAATCAGAGCGCGTGTCAGCTGTTCTTCTGATGCACCAATCCATTCAGCGACGGCAACAACCGGCATGGTGGCAGTAATCCCCTGATTGCCGCTGCCTGAGTTGCTCATAGCCGGCAGCATGGCACCATCCATACGGGCATCGGATGCTGCTGAGGAGCGCATCATGGTGGTAATCGCCAGATCTTCGCTGAGGTAGCCTTTTTCGATATTTTTGTGGAAGGTCTTACCAATTTTCAGGCCAAAATCTTGTTGAAGGCCCGCTTCACTCAAACGGGTGTTGAGTTTTGCAGATTCACGAATAAACGACAGACGCTCTATATCTGCCTGGGTTGCAAATTCATAGATGGAGGCCACAGAGAGAGTTGGCGCAGGTGCGGCGGTTTTATCGTCTTGTGCCGATGCTTCATGCACAATACAGCCATTCAGTTCCTGTAGCGTTACTTTGGTATGGTTGTCTCGAATAATAACGCGGGCACTTTTGCTACCGACGTAGGCAATCACTTCGGCATAGAGGATGGAAGAGGTCTCTGTAATACCGATCGAGACCTGCTGGTTGTTAACCAGTTGTCGGGCGGTGGCAACATACTCTGGCGTAACATTGGCCAAAACTTCCAGCCCTTTTTCCGGATCACCGCAAATGGCGCCAAGTGCTGCAGCGATGGGCAGGCCTGTTTCACCCGTGCCGGGAATACCGACACCCATGCCGTTTTTCATCAGATTGCCGCTGACAAGAATCTCCAGCCGTTCTGGCTGGTTACCAAGGAGCTTTGCTGCATAGGCTGCTGCCAATGCCGTGGAGACTGGCTCTGTACAACCGAGAGCTGGTTTCACTTTTTCCTTGATAAGGGAGATAACTCCATCCCATTCTTCGCGCCACATATTTTGGTTTTCCCTGTATTATTGCGTTGTCGTTGTAGAACTAGTTTATTGGCAAGAGGTGAGAAAAATCTGATCGTTATATGTCGTAAAAAACAAAAAAATGAAAATTTTTACTAAGAAAATCTATTATTTGAGAAGTTTTTGGTCATGGATAAAAAAGACAGAATTATCCTGAATGCTCTGCAGGAAAACTCATCGCTCTCCCTCAATGAACTAGCCGAAAAGGCAAACCTTTCCCCCAGCCCCTGTTGGAAGCGCATCCGGCGAATGGAGCAGGAGGGTATTATTCGAAAACGGGTTACGCTGGTGGATCAGAATAAGGTCGATCTGCCGTTATCCGTCTTTGTGCAGGTAAAAACCTGCAACCATAACGACCACTGGCTACAACATTTTTCCAGTACCGTATCTTTATTTGATGAGGTGATGGAGCTCTACCGTATGGGCGGAGAGTGGGACTACATGCTTCGGGTGGTGGTGAGCGATATTCACGCCTACGATCGATTTTACAAAAAACTGGTCAAAAGTATTCCTGACCTGTGCAATGTATCGTCCAACTTTGCGATGGAGCAGATTAAGTATACGACAGCGTTACCCTTGTAACGCCGAAGAGCATAAAGACTCAGGCATCAGCAAATCGGTCTCCATGGGGCAGCCATCTGTCGATAAGAGGCTGTGCGTGGGTCGGAGCCTCCCTGAGTAGTTGTGCAGCTGCTCCTTTGATGTCTTCCAGCAGCAGCTTGTCCCGTTCCAGATCGGCCACACGGAACTGTACCAGACCGGTTTGCCGGGTTCCCAGAACTTCACCGGGGCCGCGCAGCTCAAGATCTTTCTCTGCGATAACAAAGCCATCGCTGGAATCCCGCATGACCTGCAAGCGCTCCTTGCCATGCTGAGAGAGCGGCGGGTGATACATCAGCACACAGTGGCTGGCAATGCTGCCTCGGCCAACCCGTCCCCGAAGCTGGTGGAGTTGAGCAAGACCAAGTCGTTCAGGGTTCTCGATAATCATCAGGCTGGCGTTGGGAACATCCACTCCGACCTCGATAACGGTGGTGGCAACCAACAGGTGGGAGTGACCCTCTTTAAAGGCGGCCATCACTTCTGCCTTCTCTGTCGGCTTCATACGACCGTGAATAAGGCCTATAGAGAGCTCAGGAAGAGCTTTGCGGAGTTCTTCCGCTGTTACTTCAGCGGCCTGACACTGAAGCGCCTCAGACTCCTCAATAAGCGTACAAACCCAATAGGCCTGTCGTCCATCAATACAGGCAATGCGAACACGCTCAACGACCTGTGGACGACGATCATCGCCCATTACAATGGTATTGACCGGTGTTCTGCCCGGCGGCAGCTCATCGATCACTGAAAGATCAAGATCAGCGTAGGCACTCATAGCGAGCGTTCTGGGAATAGGCGTCGCTGTCATAATAAGCTGATGAGGCATAGCCCCGATGTTACGGCCTTTTTCTCGCAGAGCCAGCCGCTGGTGAACACCAAACCGGTGTTGTTCATCGATAATAGCAAGCGCTAGATGATGGAACACGACATCATCCTGAAACAGGGCATGGGTTCCCACTACAACCTGCGCGTCACCGGAACGGATCAGCTCCAGCTGCTGTTCACGTTTTTTGCCCTTGGTTTTACCCGTCAGCCAGGCAACAGTTATCCCCAGCGGCTTCAGCCAGTTGTGGAAATTGTTGTAATGTTGCTCGGCAAGAATCTCGGTGGGCGCCATCAGGGCCGCCTGTGAAGAGCTCTCCACAGCCAGCAGCGCCGCCAGTGCCGCCACCACGGTTTTTCCGGAGCCAACATCACCCTGGACCAGACGCAGCATGGGGGCATCGGAGGCGAGATCGTTGCGAATCTCTTCAGCAACGCGCTGCTGTGCCCCCGTCAGTGTGAAGGGAAGGTTGGCAAGAAACTTATCCACAAGCTTGCCTGTGCCGTGCAATGGCAAACCCTGCTGTCTGCGAACTCGCTGGCGAATCTGCTGCAGACTCAGGTGGTGCGCCAGTAGCTCTTCAAAGGCAAGCCTCTGCTGGGCTGGATGGCAGCCTTCCATAATCTGGTAAACATCGGCATTTGGGGGAGGCTGGTGCAGAAAACGTACAGCATCGGTCAGGTTCCAGAGATTGAACGGTTGCCGAACCGCTTCCGGAAGCCACTCTTGCAGGGCCTCCCGGTTATCGAGGAAGCTTAACGCCTGCAAAGACAAACCTCGCAAACGTGCTTGTGTCAGCCCCTCTGTGGCGGGGTAAATCGGTGTAAGAGTGTCTTCTATTGGTTCCGGATTGTCGTCATTTAGTACCCGATATTCCGGGTGATAGATTTCCAGTCCGTGGGCTCCCCTTCGGGGTTCACCAAAACAGCGAACGGTCGCACCCTGTTTCAGGCCATTTCTCTGGGCTGTGCTGAAATGGAAGAAGCGCAGGGTGATGGTGCCGCTGCCATCTCGAATTTTGCAGACAAGACTTCGTCGTTTACCCATAGCGACATCTGTCGAAGTAACGGTGCCCACCAAAACCGCATCCATACCGAGCTGGGCATTGCCGATGGGGGTGATGCGGGTTCGATCCTGATAGCGTAGCGGCAGGTGAAACAGCAAATCCTGCAGATTATGTATGCCAATTTTTGCCAATTTCGCTGCCAGCGCATCTCCGACGTGTTTGAGGGTGGTTACGGGAACTTCATGCAGTGCTTTTGAGGTATCTGTCATGGACTGTTTCGCCTGAGAGGAGTGATAGGACACTGGCGGATAGCTGTTTCCAGTGCATCAATCGCTTTCAGGCGGGGGAAGCTGGCACGCCATGCCAAAGCAACCGTTCTGCTGGGAGCCGGCGCTTCAAAAGGTCGTGTGGTCAGTAGCTCTTTGGGGTAGTGACTGTCGTTACCAATGGCGGAACGAGGAATCACCGTAACACCCATACCTGAGGCAACCATATGACGCATGGTTTCCAGAGAGGTAGCCTCAATAGTGGTCTGTTGGGTCAGTTGCCTGTTGTTCTCTTTTTGGGTTAGCGCAGGACAGGCTTCCAGAATCTGATCGCGGAAACAGTGTCCTTCACCCAGCAGAAGCAGGTCGGTATTGGCCAGATCATCCACGGAAACATTTTTTTTATCAGACCATGGGTGGTTACCAGGCATCAATACCATAAAATCTTCGTCATACAGTGCTTTGGTAACAATATCGGGCTCGGTGAATGGCAGTGCGATGATAATGGCATCAAGCTCACCCAGGCGCAGACGTTGACGTAGTGTATGAGTAAAGTTCTCTTCCACGTAAAGTGGCATGTCCGGTGCGACCTGGCGCAACTGTGGCACCATACGAGGCAACAGGTAAGGTCCAATAGTGTAGATTGTGCCGATACGCAGCGGAGTAGAGAGTTGATTCTTGCCTTCACTGGCGATGGTTTTTATGCCGAAAGCCTCTTCCAGAACCTTTTGCGCCTGCTCAACAATTTTGTATCCGAGGGGCGTGACGCGCACCGCAGACTTGCTGCGCTCAAAGATCGTTATGCCCAATTCATCTTCAAGTTTCTTGACCCCTACACTCAATGTGGGCTGGCTGACGAAGCAGCGCTCTGCCGCTTTGCCAAAGTGGCACTCCTTGGCAAGGGCAACGATGTACTTTAGTTCTGTCAGTGTCATCAGGTCATATTACTGTAAATGTAGACAGCTGGAACAGATGATAGTGACTAAACTCACTGGGAGAAGTGACAACAGCGGCCGTTCCGGTGGCGGGTAGGTTACCCTTGCCGTTAATTAGCTTTTTCTATTAACTGGCAGTGAAATAATAAACCAAAATTAGAACAAAGCTGAGCCAAACATGAAATGTTTTTCGAGTTGAGCTTTATATTATGCTGGTGAGAGGGCTATGAACGACACTGACATGGTAAAAAAAAATGCGAGACCAGTCACGTTAATCGCTGGCTGTGGAGATGTAGGCAGTCGACTGGCGTTGCAGCTACAAGGAGCAGGGCATCGTGTTTATGGTCTGCGTCGCAGTATTGCAGCCCTGCCCGAAGGCGTGTTTCCCATCGCAGCAGATCTCTCTTCCGGTGATCTTGGTGAATGGCCTGATCATATAGATTATGTCGTCTATTCGGCGGCGGCTGAACATAGGACAGAGGACGCTTATCGGAAAATATATGTTGAAAGTCTTATGGATGTTGTGGGAAAGATAAAATCTTATCCACAGCTCCCCAAGCGAATATTTTTTACCTCAAGTACCGCTGTCTATCACCAGCAGAATGACGAGTGGGTAGATGAGTTATCTGAATCCCATCCGAAGACGTTTAACGGCCAGATCATGCTGGAAGCGGAGCGCCTGTTGCTCGATTCAGGGTTGCCTGCCACGGTTGTTCGCTTTGGTGGTATTTATGGTCCGGGGCGCAGCGCCATGTTATCCAGAATTCAGCGAGGAGAGGTCTATGCCAGAGAGCCGGTCTGCTTTGGCAACAGGATTCATGCTGATGATTGTGCCGGTCTGCTGGCGTGGCTGATCGGGCTCGATCGCAAAAATTTCAGCGTTCAATCACTTTATCTGGGAGTAGATTGTGATCCTGCGCCGCTGGGGGAGGTGACCCACTGGTTGGCAGAGCTGATGGGAATACAACCAACGGCAGAGGTTGTGGCGGAACATCGAGGCAGTAAACGGTGCAGCAACCAGCGCATAGTGGAGGCCGGTTATCCCTTTCAATACCCTTCCTACAAAGAAGGGTACCGAGCGTTACTGGACGATTGAAAGACGGTGGCCAGTGCTGCAAAGCTCAAATAGCCATACCACCGTCATTCCCGCGAAGGCGGGAGTGACGACAATGATATGGGTATGGGTTTTCACGCTGTACGGCACTAGCCCTTCAGAAACAGAATAGCCTCGACCTCAACCGGTACGCCTTTGGGAAGCTCTTTGACACCCACCGCCGCACGGGCTGGATAAGGCTCTGTAAAGTACTCGGCCATGGTTTCATTTATCAGCGGGAAGTTGTTGAGATCGGTCATGGAGATATTGACCTTTACGGCATCCTCCAGCGAGCCTCCGGCTGCTTCGGCAATCGCTTTCAGATTTTCAAAACACTGGCGAGCCTGGGCTTTGAAATCACCTTCGACGACCGTCATAGTCTCGGGAACCAGAGGAATCTGACCAGAAATGTACAAGGTTCTGCCAACTTTCACCGCCTGTGAATAGGTGCCGATTGCCGCAGGTGCCTTGTCGGTATGAATAATCTGTTTATTACTCATTGCTATGTGTTTGCCTCAGTGCGGTGGCTGGAGGGGCAGCATGACAGGTTGCATACTGACCGTCCAGAACCCCGCCAGCTGACGGTTCAGGTGCGCTCTCGTTCCTGATCAGCCCTCTTTTCTGGAGCGGGAAATACTGTGGACGCCTTTGATCGTACGCAGACGTTTAATAACGTTGGCCAGATGCACACGGTTACGAACCCGCAACTGGACAATCGACTTACTCTGGTGGATACCCTGCTCATCGACAACGATTTTGTCGATGTTGGCACCGGTGGCAGACATGGCGGTGGCCATAGCGGCCATCATGCCTTTCTGCTGGTCAACAATGAGATTCAGTTCGATCACGAATTCGCCCTGAACATTTTTATCCCAGGCCACTTCCAGAATTTTCTCCGGGCTGTGGCGAATATCGGCGATATTGACACACTCCTGGTTGTGGATAACCAGCCCTCGACCGGCGCTGACATGGCCGACTATCGCATCGCCGGGTATCGGATGACAGCAGCGGGCAAAGCTGATGATCATACCCTCGGTCCCTTTGATGGTTAGAGGTTTTTCCGGTGCCGAGTCGACCTGATCGGGTTTCATCAACTGGATGTCCAGCAGGCGGCGGGCAATTACGTAAGCCATTCGATTGCCGAGTCCGATATCTGCCAGCATTTCGTCCAGTTGTACGCAGCCGGTATGGGCGAGGACCGCATCAAGGCTGCTTGAGGAGACCTGCTCCAGGCTGCTGCCGAGGCTAATCAGCACTTTGTTCAGCAATCGGCGGCCGAAGGCGATGGATTCCGCCTGCTGTTGATTCTTCAGGAAGTGACGAATGGTTGAACGGGCCTTGCTGGTGATGACGTAGTTCAGCCAGGTGGCATTCGGACGGGTGCCGGGAGCGGTGATGATTTCGACAGTTTCACCGCTGTTTAATGGCTGGCTCAGGGAGGCCAGTTTACGATCAACCCGGCAAGCTACGCAGCTATTGCCAATATCGGTGTGAACAGCATAGGCGAAGTCGACCGGTGTCGCCCCCCGTGGCAGCTCCATGATGTCACCACGAGGAGTGAATACGTAAACTTCATCCGGGAACAGATCGACTTTTACGTTCTCAATAAATTCGAGGGAGTTGCCTGCGGTTTGCTGAAGTTCAAGCAGATTTTGCAGCCAGGAGTGGGTGCGGCTGTGGCTGCCGATCAGCGCCTCATCACCGGATTTGTACAGCCAGTGGGCAGCAATGCCGTTATTGGCCATATCTTCCATCTGCTGGGTGCGGATCTGAACCTCTACCGGAATACCATGCAGACCAAACAGGGTGGTATGGAGCGATTGGTAGCCGTTCGACTTGGGAATGGCGATATAATCTTTGAACCGGCCAGGAATCGGCTTGAATAGATTGTGCACAAGGCCGAGGGTGCGGTAACAGCTGTCGACGTTTTCAACAATAATCCGCACACCGTAAACATCCATGATCTCGCTGAAGGATTTGCGTTGATCCTTCATCTTGAAGTAGATGCTGTACAGGTGTTTTTCCCGCCCCATAACCCGGCCGTTCAGACCCTCGGTTTCAAGACGATTATTGATGCTGTCGACAACACTGCTGACCACCTCTTTGCGGTTGCCGCGCGCCTTGCGAATCGCTTTGCCCAGCATAGTGGCGCGCATCGGATGCATGGCGTGGAAGCAGAGATCTTCCATCTCGATACGGATCTGATGCATACCCAGACGTTGGGCCAGCGGGGTGTAAATATCCAGCGTTTCCTGGGCGATACGGCGACGCTTTTCAGGACGCATAACACCGAGGGTGCGCATGTTATGGAGTCGGTCGGCGAGTTTGACCAGAATAACCCGGATATCCCGAGCCATGGCGAGTGCCATTTTCTGGAAATTATCGGCTTGAGCCAGCGTTTTGTCTTCGTACTCCACATGGGTCAGCTTGCTGACGCCATCGACAATATCGGCAACAGTATCACCGAATTGTTTCTGAAGAGTGTTCTTGGTGGTACCGGTATCTTCAATGACATCATGGAGCAGGGCAGCCATCAGCGCCTGATGATCCATGTGCATATCGGCAAGAATACCGGCTACAGCCAGAGGATGGGTGATGTACGGTTCACCAGAACGGCGCATCTGACCATCGTGTGCCTTCTCGGCTAAATCGTAGGCTTTGCGAACCTGTTCAATCTGTTCGCTATCAAGATAGGCTTTCAGCCGCCAAATCAAATCATCAATAGTCGACAATACCCGTTCCTCTATTTCAGGCAATAACGGCTTCCTGATATCGAATCCACGGGTATTTTAGTGTCGCACTGTGCGCCCGGATCAGATGACTCGGGAAGCTGATTTTTTCAATAACAGCCTGAAATCAGCCTTCCAGACCAGCCAGCAGCAAGCCAGCATCATCGTCTTCACGGTCTTCATGATCGATCTGCTTGGGATCAATTTTGCCTTCTGCGATTTCGCGCAGGGCAACAACGGTCGCCTTGTCGTTTTCCCAAGGTACCTTGGGATCTTTGCCGCCGATGGTTAGCTGACGGGCGCGCTTGCTGGCGGCCATAACCAGTTCAAAACGGTTGTCTACGTGTTCCAGGCAGTCTTCAACGGTTACTCGCGCCACGGTATGCTCCACTGTTTGATAAAACAGGCTTTGATAAAACAGGTTAAACGGTTCCGGATGGTCAAAATAGGAGGCTTCAATAATTTCTGACCCGCTTTTTAAGCTGTTTGCTATTAAAGCCGCTCACTATTAAAGCCACTCACTTAAAGCCAACTGACCGCAAGAATCCCAAACTGCCAGTTTACTGAATGACAGGCAATTTTGACAAGGACGGTTTTGTAAGTAAAACAAACCATTTTTCGCGGTTATTCCACGAAAAATGACCTGAATTGCCAAAATCACGATTTACCATGGCAATACAGCCCCTCCTTTCGATCGTTGGGGTAAGCAGTATTTCCCGCTCATGGCTGTTTAATAAATTACTGCAGCAAATCGCTCAACAGATCTTTGCGGTATTCCTGCTGGAATTCCAGTCCCAGACGCTGGCTGCGAATCACCGCTTTCAGGTCAAGCAGGGCTTCATCAAAATCATCGTTGATAATGATGTAGTCGAACTCCTTGTAGTGGGACATCTCGCTCACAGCTTTGGCCATACGCAGAGCGATAATGTTGGCACTGTCCGAGCCTCGGCCAGAGAGGCGTTTGTGCAGCTCTTTCTGGGAGGGCGGCAGGATAAAGATGCCAATGGACTCCGGTGCCAGACGACGGATCTGCTGGGCACCTTGCCAGTCGATCTCCAGAATCACGTCAGTACCCTGGGTCAGCTGCTCTTCTACCCACTCCATGGAGGTACCGTAGAAGTTGCCGAACACTTCCGCATGCTCAAGGAAGACACCCCGGCCGATCATCTGCTGAAAGGTTTCTGCGTTTATGAAGTGATAGTGCTGACCATCAACCTCGCCCTCGCGGGGGGGGCGGGTGGTGTAGGAGATAGAAACCGTCAGGTGACGACTGGTTTTCACCAGTTCGGTGACCAAGCTTGTTTTGCCAGCGCCGGAGGGGGCTGCAATGATATAAAGAGTGCCTTTGCTCATGACCTAATCTTATATTTTTCGGGCTGCGGATATAACAAAGCTCAACCCGCCAAAGATTTTTCCAGAGGCAGGCTGAGGAGATCAGCAACAGTTAAAAACAGGAAGTTATGGGTAGTATAAATTTTGTGACCCGTAGAGTCATATTTATGTGACTCAACACATCTCGGTTTTATAGACCTGTAGTCCGCAAGCCTTGTAGTTATCCAGAGCCCGCTGATGATCCAAAGTGCAGGTATGCACCCAGACCCGCTGAGCACCTTCCCAATCCCATGCGGTTTTTAATGCGTGGGAAAGCAGATGGCTGCCAAATCCTCTACCGATAAACTTGGGAGGCAGACCAAAATAGGCGATATTGATCTGGCCGCTCGGCTGTTGCTGAAGTTCGTAATAACCGGCAATACTGCCGTTTACATAGGCGACAAATGTTCGAAGATCATCGTTCTCGGCATAGGTCTGCCACTGGCCCTCTGACCATGTGAGTTTGTCAGTCCATCCCCAGAGCTCACCCACCAGTTGGTAGAGATAGCGGTTGAAGCGAAACTCCTTCTCTTTAGCCTCGATGACTTCCAGTCCGTGGGGTTGTGGCTTTTCAATAAGCTGGTCTTTTGAAGTCATTTCGAGATAGTAGGTCGTCACTTTACTCAATGGGATCGATCCTGATCATCTGTGGGTGAGGCGTCCATTATACCGAACCCCTCACTGGGCGGTATTTTCTTCTCTTCCGGGCTTTTTGCTTCCTTTCTCAGTGGCTGGCGCAGGTCTTCTTTTTGTATTCGTTATAAAATCGTCAAAGGGTGTGCTTTTTGACCAAAAAGCAGATTGCACACAAGAAGAGAAGGCTCATCTGGCCTGAATTTTTCAGGTTATTTTGTATTTTGGTTAAAGCTGCTTCCAATCGGGATATAAGCTTCAGTATGCTGATGAGTATTGCAGGGGATTTGTTGAACAGATGGTTGCTGAACACTTCTATCGTGTCGGTTATGGTTTGCCGCAGTCGGCTGAGAGAATTTTTCTTGCTCAGTCTCGGCAGAATTTAGCATCTCCCTGACAATTTTCTCAAGCTCCGGGTTAATGGTGCTTTTCAGAGGTGACTCCGAAGGGTGAGTAATTTGGGTGTCAACAAGATTGAACATCTGTGGAACTGTTTTTATTTCGGTCTGTTTGGTTTCCGGGAGGGTAGATTTACGATTGAAATGGTAAAGAACAGTCGGCTCGGCACTTTTATCCTCAGGACTTTTGCGAGTTTTGATTGTTTGGTTTGCAAATTCAGAAATGCTAAGACTATGCAGGTAGCCGTTTGAATTTACAACAATTGTCCCTTTTTTTGGAAAATACGGGCGGTGGTGGCCATTCAGGAAAAAAAAAGAGAAATTATTAAGTAGATACCTTCCGGGTTTTATGCCATTCGGATGTAGTATCCGTTCAAGTGGATACTTTCCAGACACCGTTGTCGTGTACTCTTCCCCCTTATCCAGAAGTGTTATCTGTACAAACGGATAGACGAAATCATTCGATAAAAATACGGGTATATGCTTTCTTTTTCCTGCCTCCTGATGGTGGGGGGCGTGAGGGTGCCAGTTAGGGGGGAAGTTGCCAGGCAACGCAATATGGGCTGTATGAACCTTAATGGTTTTTGGGGTGTCTATTGTCGTAACGGAGTGGATGCAGGTATAAAACTGAAAACTTGTATCAATGGAAGTACCTTCCTGATACTGCATAATCTGGGTTCTTAATATGTTTACGTGTTCTGTTTCATTATTGTCCGGAACAATCTCCCCAGCGCCAAGGAAATAATGCTGGCAGGCGATAAATTCTTTATAAGTACCGAGCCATTCGTTTCCATGGCGCTGTTTGTGATAGTAGTGGAACCTGGAGTTTCAAGGCGTTCAGTCGATCGGGTAGCGATATCATGTGAGGATTTTGGGTGCCGTTTGGGTTTTTTAAGCTGCTTTCCACTTTTTCCGCAAACAGCGCCCGTTTCCATCTTTGGATTCTTGCCGCCACCGGGATCGGAGGCAGAACATGGTAACGGCTTATTTTTTACTGGTGAACCTTTGTCTGATAACTCATAACGCTCATCAATACTCAGATGTTCAAACTTTGACGACGGATCTTTCAGAAAATTTTGAGCAGCTACAGAAAGTTTTGAATCGGGATCGTCCGAGTCCTTATTCTTCATGCCTGTGTAAATGACCACATATATTTCTTTTACTTCTTTTATTTCATTGGGGTTGGTGGCGAATAAAACCGGAGAAACATACAAAAACAAAGCAGTCAGCAGCCATAATCCGTATGGATGTCTGTTTGTTTTGCGGGAAAGCCATGACTTTGCTGTTGGATGGGTATTTACCACAATGCTTTTCTGGCTGTGATGGCAGGTAATCGGTAATGGTAGCTGACTGAGGCCGGGGTGATAATCTATGCCTTGTTGCCTTGTTGCCTTGTTGCCTTGTTGCCTTGTTGCCTTGTTGCCTTGTTGCCTTGTTGCCATGTGCTCTTGCGGGGAGTGTCAGATCTGTAAAACCGGAAGAAATGGGCGGCATTTGTATGCCACCCATCGCGCGTTCGGGGAGTATCAGGGCAGGTTACGCACAAGCAGAGAAAACTCATCCGCCTGGAAACCTTCCCGTACCGGAATCTTCACCCGATGGCCGGAACCCGGTGCTTCGGTAACGGCAATACCGTTTTTATTTTCCATGTAGTCCAGAACAAAAGCCGTATTGCCCCGTGGGGTCATCAGCTCAACCACGTCGCCTTTATCGAAGCGGTTTTTTACATCAATCGTGACAAAGCGATCGTCGGTATCAATCACTTCACCGACAAACTGCTGCTTGGTGCCGACGGAGCTACCCTGGAGGTAGTTCTGGTATTCGTCATGGACATGGCGACGGTAGAAGCCTTCGGTATAGCCCCGGCTGGCGAGGTTCTCCAGTGTGTCCATCAGTTCCATGTTAAAGGGACGACCGACGGCGGCATCATCAATCGCCTGACGATAAACCTGTGCCGTACGGGCCACGTAGTAGTGGGATTTGGTACGACCTTCGATCTTCAGGGAGTGAATACCCATCTCGGTCAGGCGCGGCACATGCTGAACCGCACGCAGATCCTTGGAGTTCATAATGTAGGTGCCGTGCTCGTCTTCAAAGGCGGGCATGAGATCGTTGGGACGATTGCCTTCCTGCAGAAGAATAATATCGTTTGACGGTGCGCCAGCGCCGAGGGTTGGCTGGGTGGCAGGATCATACTGCACCGGTACGACATCGCCTTCTGCGGTCTCTTTCGCTTCGTGGGAGTCGTATTTCCAGCGACAGGCATTGGTGCAGCTGCCCTGGTTCGGGTCACGGTGGTTCATGTAGCCGGAGAGCAGGCAGCGACCGGAGTAGGCAATACACAGAGAGCCATGAACGAAGACTTCCAGCTCCATCTCCGGGCACTCTTCACGAATCTCCTGAATCTCGTCCAGAGAGAGTTCGCGGGAGAGAATGATGCGGCTGACACCCTGTTTCGCCCAGAACTTCACCGTGGCAAAGTTAACCACGTTGGCCTGAACGGAGAGGTGGACTTCTGTGTCCGGCCAGCGCTCTTTGACCATCATCACCAGACCGGGGTCGGACATAATCAGCGCGTCCGGCTTCATGGCGATAACGGGCTCCATATCGCGCATGTAGGTTTTTATCTTGGCGTTATGGGGGGCGATGTTGCTGGCAAGATAAAACTTCTTGCCGAGCCTGTGCGCCTCCTCGATACCTTTACCGAGGTTTTCCAGTTTGAAATCATTGTTACGCACCCGCAGGCTGTAGCGGGGCTGACCGGCGTACACAGCATCTGCCCCATACGCATAAGCAAAACGCATGTTACGCAGTGTGCCGGCGGGTGACAGAAGTTCTGGCTTTCTCATAAAGCGACCTGCTTGAGTGAGTTGTAAGCATACGAAAAAACCCGCACCAGGCGGGTTTTTTCATTTTTTTTCTGACCAGCGCCAGAAGAGGCTACAAGCCCAGAAGCAAAATCTTACTTGATTTTGGCTTCCTTAAATTCAACGTGCTTGCGAACCTTTGGGTCAAACTTCTTGAAAACAAGCTTGTCCGGAGTGTTACGCTTGTTTTTGGTCGTCGTGTAGAAGTAACCGGTGCCGGCCGTAGAAACCAGCTTGATTTTTTCGCGAACAGCCTTAGCCATTATCGTTCTCCTTCTAGGGTAAAGTCAGGTTAGACGCGTTCGCCACGAGCGCGCAGCTCGGACAGAATGATGTCGATGCCTTTCTTGTCGATGATACGCATACCCTTGGAGGAAACACGCAGACGCACGAAACGCTTCTCAGACTCTACCCAAAAACGATGGTAGTGCAGGTTAGGCAGAAAGCGACGACGCGTTCTGTTGTTTGCGTGGGATACATTGTTGCCGACAGCTGGGCGCTTGCCGGTCACCTGGCAAACTCTAGACATGTGATTAGCCTCATCTAACACTGCTGGCCGGAACAAAGCCGCCAGCTAGTAGTTTATACCGGACGCCACCTCGTAGGGTGACAGCTTAATCTTCTGGGGCATCAAGCGGTAATCCGGACTCAAAGACCCGGCTTTATATCAGAAAGCTACCAATTGGACAAGAATTTATGATTTTTCTTGCTCAAAAAGAGCCTCCGCTTTTCATCGAAAAACGCTCTTTTTCCATGGGATTCCTGTTGTTGTCACTCTCTTGTGACTCTGGCTGTCACATCAGCCCTCTCTCAGCCAGAGAGACCGTGACACCATCACCCACCACCATATGATCCAGCACTCGCACATCAACCAGCCCGAGTGCCTCAGCCAGTCGTTTTGTCAGGCGAATATCGGCGTCGGAAGGTTCGGCCACCCCCGAGGGATGATTATGGGCCAGAACTACCGCCGCGGCATTATGGGCCAGAGCACGCCTGACGACCTCGCGAGGATAGACTGCTGCACTATCAATCGTACCCTGAAACAGCTCTTCGAACGCCAAAGGCCGGTGGCGACTGTCCAGAAATAGACAACAAAAACACTCAGAGGTTCGATCCCGCAAATGGGCCTGGAGATAATCACGGGTATGACCCGAGGATGTCAGAGCCTCTTGCCGGAACAGAAGTTCCTTCTGGTGGCGTCGGGACATCTCCAGTACCGCCTGCAGTTGGGCAAACTTGGCGGTACCCAAGCCGCGGCGGCTGCAGAAGCCCTCCTTGTCCGTGTGTAGCAGTGCCCGCAGACCGCCAAAATCACCCAGCAGATCTCTCGCCAGATCAACCGCTGACGAGCCCCGTATGCCGGTGCGAAGAAATATAGCCAGTAGTTCCGCATCACTCAAGCTGGCAGCACCACGCAGCAGCAGTTTTTCTCTCGGACGCTCATCGGCAGGCCAGTCTGTTATTGCCATTATTGCCTCCCTCTCCCCTTTCAGTGTCTTAAAGCAAGACGCAACCAGAGTAGGCTATTCCGGGCGGGAGAATTCACTTGCATCATAGTCAGCAGTGCAGGGAGGTGGATATAATGATCGGAATTACACGAAACAGTTAAAGTCATCTACCTTATGCACAGGCTAAACAACAAACGCATACTGCTGGGAATTACTGGCGGTATTGCGGCTTATAAATCAGCGGAATTGGTACGCCATATACGTAAGGCGGGGGCTGATGTTCATGTGGTTATGACACCTGCAGCCTGTGAATTCATCACGCCTCTTACTCTTCAGGCGCTTTCGGGTAACCCTGTTCATACCACTATGCTGGATCCGAAAGCTGAAGCCGGCATGGGCCATATCGAGCTGGCCAGGTGGGCCGATGTGGTGCTGATTGCTCCCGCCAGTGCCGATTTTATTGCCCGAATGGCTGCCGGTATGGGTAACGATCTGTTGTCGACGATCTGTCTTGCCACCAAGGCACCGATCTATCTCGCTCCGGCGATGAACCAGGGCATGTGGCTGGACAGCGCGACCCAGAAAAACTGCACCACCGTGATGGAGCGGGGTATTAAACTGTTCGGCCCGGACGAAGGTTATCAGGCCTGCGGTGATATCGGTCCCGGTCGTATGCTTGACCCGGACGTTATTCTTGGGTGTCTGGTCAAGTATCTTGAGAGTGGTCTGCTGGCGGGCAAAAAAGTGGTGATTACGGCGGGTCCAACCAAGGAAGCCATCGATCCTGTGCGTTATATTTCCAACCACAGCTCCGGCAAGATGGGTTTTGCCCTTGCCAGTGCCGCTGCTGAGGCCGGTGCGACGGTCACTCTGATCGCTGGCCCTGTGCATCTGCCGACGCCGGATCGTGTGGCGCGTGTCAATGTGGTTACCGCAAGAGATATGCACGCCGCTGCGCTGGAGCATACCGAAGGCTGTGATCTGTTTATTGGCTGCGCTGCCGTGTCGGATTATCGGCCGGAGAGCATTGCAGAAGCGAAGATCAAGAAAGACCCGAATAATCCCGAGCAGGCTCTGGAGCTCAAGCTGGTTCGTAACCCGGATGTGCTGGCTTCAGTGGCGGCTAAAGATGATCGTCCGTTTATGGTCGGTTTTGCTGCCGAGACCCATCAGGTTATTGAATACGCCCAGAACAAGCTCAAACATAAAAATCTGGACTTGATCGTTGCCAATGATGTGAGCGACACCACGATTGGCTTTAACAGTGATGAAAATGCTGTAACCTTGGTGGGGCCTGATTTTGAAGAGCCGCTGCCCAAATGTTCCAAATGGCAGCTGGCCGGGCAGCTGATCGATCTGATTGCTCGCTACTATAACGATATCCAGCAGAGCAGCGTACAAGTACAAACACAAGTACAACCATCGGTAACCACTGAATATTCAACGGATGAGAACACTGACCATGCGCCTGAAAACCCGCATTCTTGATCCCCGTCTTGGCGGTGAATTTCCGCTGCCCGCTTATGCCACAGAGGGTTCTGCAGGTCTTGATCTGCGCGCCATGGTGGATGGGCCTGTGATGCTGGAGCCCGGTCAGACTCTGTTGCTGCCAACCGGTCTGGCTATCCATCTGGAAGATGTCGGGTATGCCGCCATGATCCTGCCCCGTTCTGGTCTGGGTCACAAGCACGGCATTGTACTGGGCAACCTTGTGGGGCTGATCGATTCCGATTATCAGGGCGAGCTGAGAGTCTCCTGCTGGAACCGTGGCACGACTACATTCACCATCGAGCCAGGAGAGCGTATTGCCCAGATGGTAATTGTTCCTGTGGTGCAGGCCGAGCTGGAGGTGGTGGACAGTTTTGATGAAACCGAGCGCGGTGCTGGGGGCTTTGGCTCCTCGGGTCGTAACTGATATATCCATCAGTTGCATGACAGATGACGTTTAACGATTGTGTATTTTTGAGTCATCGTCCCCGATTTTGATGTTGAATGAGTAAGCGAATGAGCGATACGAATACGGGTACAGATTTTCAGGTACAAGATGTTCCCGATGCAGTGATTGCCAGCGTTCTGACCAAGGCGCTGCCCTATCTGCAGCGTTTTGCCGGTAAGACGTTTGTTATCAAGTACGGCGGCAGTGTTATGGAGAAAGAACATCTTCGGAACAGCTTTGCCAGGGATATCGTGTTGCTCAAAGCTATAGGTATCACTCCGGTGGTGGTGCACGGGGGTGGGCCTCAGATTGATCAACTGCTCGATCGTTTAAATATCAAATCACGCTTCGTCAACGGCATGCGCATCACCGACAGCGAAACCATGGATGTTGTTCAGATGGTCCTTGGAGGGTTGGTGAACAAGGAGATCGTCCATCTCATTAGCAGAAATGGCGGCAGAGCCATCGGGATTACCGGAAAAGATGGTGATTTTATCAAGGCCCGAAAGCTTCATGGTTACGATGAAATAGCGTGTGCCGGAGGTCGGGAGATCGTCGATATCGGTCAGGTTGGCGAAGTCGAATCGATCAATACGGATATTCTGACAATGCTGGACGCCTCTGACTTCATCCCGGTCATTGCTCCTGTGGGCGTCGATGACCATGGCAACTCTTACAATATCAATGCCGATCTCGTGGCCGGTAAACTCGCTGAAGTGCTCAAGGCAGAAAAACTTATTCTGCTAACGGATACCAGGGGCGTTCTTGACGAGGGCGGCAATACGCTAACAGGGTTGAATATAGATGATGTCCGCAATTTGATTGATGCGGGCACGATTCACGGCGGTATGCTTCCCAAAGTACAGTGTGCTCTTAATGCTGTAAATTCCGGTGTTAACAATGCCCACATCATTGATGGGTGTGTCATCCATGCTGTTCTGTTGGAAATTTTCACAGAACAGGGGGTCGGCACCATGATTCATTCTCCTTCAGCACAAAAACAGTAGCATAGATATCGAATGGAAAAGGTAGAGCACAGATACCCGCAGGCCACTTTGGGAAACGAGACATCCCGAAAAACGCCTGCAGCACGGGACAAGGGCTCCCGTAAGGATCAGATTCTACAGGCTTTGGCCCACATGCTGGAAATCAGCCCCGGCGAAAGAATTACCACAGCCCGGCTGGCCCGGGAGGTTGGGGTTTCAGAGGCGGCGCTGTATCGCCACTTCCCCAGCAAGGCCAAAATGTTTGAAGGGTTGATCCAGTTTATCGAGGAGACCTTATTCTCTCGAGTGACCCGCATTGTGAATGAGGAGCCGGATGCACTGATGGCCTGTCAGCAAATTCTGACACTGGTGATCCTGTTTTGTGAGAAAAACCCCGGACTCACCCGTATTCTCACCGGTGATGCTCTTAACGGGGAGACAGAACGTTTGCGTACCAGGGTTCTTCAGCTGTTTGATCGTCTGGAGACGCAGATTCGTCAGGTTCTCCGGGATGCCGAGATCAAGGACGGGCTCCGTACCAGCATGACCCAGACTGCCACAGCCAATATGCTGATGGCCATTGTTGATGGGCGTATTAGCCAGTTTGTGCGTAGCCAGTTCCAGCGCAAGCCATCGGAACACTGGGAGGATCAGTGGATTGTTATCAGTCAGGTTGTGTTTCGCTGATTGGCCAGTTGTCCGCTGAAAACAGGATTTTGGGCGTGCAGTTTAAGGTGTAAGTGAAGGCTGCTATTGCGAACAGCCTTCTTTGGCAGCAGGCCGGCATCAGCTGGCCTTCTGAAAACGGATAATGGTTTTATCCCCTCGTAAATATAACCCGCTTTCACGGTTATCCAGTATCTGGTAACGCTTTTCTTTGGCAAAGGATTCCTTCACTGTCCTCCCTGCACGGGTAAACTCCCTCTGGAAGTACAGAACAACAAGTTCCAGTCTGTGATTCAGCGACCACCTCCCCAGCCATGTTTCAGAGCCGTAATCACCTTTGCGTACCATCAGAAAGAGTCCTTCTTCTGTGGCTTCCCATGAGGTGATTTCAGAACCGGATTGCGTCGATAACCACTTACCGGAGAGATCGCTCCTGGTCAGCTTCAGGTTTTCGTTTTTTTCGACATGGCGAGACTGAGTTTCCAAAAGAAAACGGAGTCGCTCTTTACGCTTGGTGTAATCCACGCGTAGCTGTTCCTTTTCTTTCTGGTAATCAGCAATCGTTTGCTCGGAACGTTGTCTGCTCGCCTGCAGGATTTTGATATTCTGAATCAGGCCATCCGAAACCTGCCGCCCTTCCCGTTTCCTTGCCGCTATTCGAGCCTGCTGCTGCTGGTAAATGGGTTGTTCCTGTTCAATATTCTGCTCAATAGCCCTGATGCGATTATCAATCTCCTTTAACTGTCGCTTCAGAGTCTGGTCGACCTCTCTGGTACTGCTGAACAGCCGCAAAAGATCCGCATCCTCTTTTGCCTGCGCTTTTTTCTTGCGGTGATCTTCCCATCGCTGCCGGGCAGTCGCTTTCTCTTTATCGCTTGGCTCGTGCTTGATGATTTCCAGCACTCTACCCGTCGTCGATAGCACCTCGTATCCGCGATGGGTTACTTCGCCAGGGACATGCGAAGATATCACGACCTCGCCTGCCTGGTTGGTATAACGATAAAGGAGGGGGCCGCTGTAATCGGCGGCAAAGCCTTTGGCAGCTGAACACCCAGTCAAAGCCAGAAAGAAAAACAGAGGCTTGAGTTGGCTCCAGTGTTTACGCCGTGAAGCCAGACTGGCCTTGTAATTGGCTTTAAATACCATATTGATTGCGGTAGTCATCTACTGGTCGTGCATATACTTTGAGCCTACTATCTTCCTGTATAAATGCCATTATCTGCGCCAGATTGACAATGCTTATAACAGGAATGTTGTGATCCCGTTCAATTTCCTGAATAGCCGAGAGTTCCCCTTTTCCTTTTTCCTGACGGTCAAGGCAGACGACAACACAGGCAGGTTTTGCTCCGCAATCGGTAATTAATGCCATGGATTCCCGAATGGCTGTACCGGCTGTCATTACATCGTCAACGATGGCAATACGTCCTTCCAGAGGGGCTCCGACCAGGGTTCCACCTTCGCCATGATCTTTGGCTTCCTTGCGATTAAAGCACCATGGCACATCCTGATCATGATGATCGGCAAGTGCAATGGCGGTCGCAGAGGCCAGAGGAATGCCTTTATACGCAGGGCCAAAAATCACGTTGTACTCAGCACCAGAGTCAACCAATGCCTGGGCGTAAAAGCGTCCGAGAGCCGCCAGCGCTTTGCCGGTGTTAAACAGACCGGCGTTGAAAAAGTAAGGGGACACGCGACCCGATTTCAGGGTGAACTCGCCAAATTTGAGAACCTGATGCTCAATGGCGAAGCGAATAAAATCATGTTGATAGTCTTTCATCATCGACTCTTTATTTAAAAATCGGCGGCATTCTAACAATTTTTTCGGAAACAGCCATGAGGAGTAAATTTCAGAATCCGCTATTGTCACAGATTATTTTTTCACATGACTCGTGGAAAATGCTGTTTATGCGATATTTATTCCAATTTAAACAAAAAGCCCTGTTAAGGCACCTGTTTCGTCAGCGCTTTTTCCGGTTCTGTCTGGTGGGTGCCAGTGGCTTTCTGGTCGACGGTGCGGTGTTTCTTGTTCTGATTCAGGTGCTGAATTTTGACATGATTGGTGCGCGAATGGTGGCGTTCTGGGTTGCAGCCAGTTGGAACTGGTACTGTAACCGTCGTTTTACTTTTATGAAGACCGGACGAACCCGTCTCCGGAAAAGCATCGAACAGTGGCTGAACTACATGGGGGCATCAGGGGTTGGTTTCATTTTCAATATGGGGTCTTTCCTGTTGTTGAAAAGTTTTACCCCTCTCTACCAGTGGCCACTGTTGATGCTTGCCCTGAGTGTTCTGGTTGGGCTGCTATGCAACTACCTGTTAGCCAGCCGCATCGTATTCAAGAGCTGAATACGACTCTGGCAGTACAACCCTGGCTCGGGCTCATCAAGAATGCGCTGTAACAGTGGCTGCCCAATCACCAAGGCACGACAAATGTCTCTTTCTTCTCTCTGGCAAGATTGAGCAGAGTTTCAATCAGATCATTCATATCCGTTGCCGCTGTCTGCAGGCGGTGTTTGGTGTGGTGGTTGCCGGTTATGGGTCTACTATCGTAGTCATGTTGTTTATGGGAGGTGTTCAACTGATGGCTATTGGTCTGTTGGGTGAATATATAGGTCGTATTTTTATTGAGAGTAAGCAGCGTCCGGTTTATCTGGCTATGAAGAGAACAACTAAGCCTGCCATCAGGCACCTGCATGGGGTTCAGTTGTGATCCGTAACGACTTTAACGCATCCACTATTGCCCGTCTGGCATTCTGGTTGATGCTGGCGATGCTGACCATTCGCCTGATCAGTCTTGGTCTCTATCCATTGATGGATACGACAGAAGCCCGCTATGGTGAGATTGCCCGCATCATGGCGGAGACCGGTAACTGGATCACCCCTCAGATTGATTACGATGTGCCGTTCTGGGGCAAGCCTCCCCTTTACGCCTGGATGACCGCACTGAGTTTTAAAGCCTTTGGCGTTTCTGAATTCACTGCCCGTCTGCCTCACTTTCTTGCCGGTCTTGGCATTTTGGGGCTGGTCTGGCAGTTTGCCCGTCATCAGATGAATCAGACTAAAGCGGCCCTCTCGGCGCTGGTGATGTCTACAACCGCAGTCTTTATCGTCAGTATTGGCGCAGTGATGACGGATACGGTCCTGCTGCTTTCTGTCACTCTGGCGTTGGTCTCTTTCTGGAAGGCGTGGCACCGATCAAACGACGCCAGTCCAATTTGGGGTTATCTGTTTTTTGTCGGGCTGGCGATTGGTCTGTTGGCGAAAGGGCTTACCGCTCTGATTCTGACCGGTATTCCTGTCTTTCTTTGGTGTCTGCCACAACTGCGTATTTTACAGTTGTGGCATCGTCTGCCGTGGATAACCGGTACATTGCTGATGTTGGCAATAGCTTTACCCTGGTATCTGCTGGCTGAGAAGGCGACGCCCGGTTTTCTGGATTACTTTATCGGCGGTGAGCATTTTAAACGCTTTTTGGTCAGTGGTTGGGAAGGCGACCTGTATGGTTCCACTCACCCACAGCCAAAGGGTACGATCTGGCTGCTGTGGCTCTATGGGGCTACTCCATGGAATATTGTGTTGCCCCTGCTCTATTGGAAAAACCGCCAGACTAACCGTGCTGTTGATGCTTCGGAAAAGCGTCATTCAAAAACAGGAAAATCAGGAAAAACAGGAAAAACAGGAAAAACAGGAGAATGGCGTCTGTTTCTGCTGCTCTGGATGCTGACGCCGATGCTGTTCTTCTCTCTGACTGGCAACATCCTGTGGACTTACATTTTACCGGGTATTCCGGCCATGGCACTGTTGACGGGAGACTACCTGGGCGATGCTTTCCAAAAGCGTGAAAACAGCGAGCCAAACCGTCGAGAAATACGACGCTGGATTATTATCCCGTCATCCGTCCTGATGATTGTGTTGCCCCTGATCTGTGTGGGTATGAAGCTGGGGCTGAAAGAGTCCTCGAAAGGGTTGCTGGCTCCCTTTAACCGGGCGAAAGATGTGGACGCAGCGTTGGTATATTGGCCGAAGCGCCCCTTCTCCGGTCAGTTCTACTCGCAAGGGCAGGCCAGAGTGGTAGAGGACAGGGATAAGCTTGTTGAGCTGATTGATGATGATTCCAGAGCCCTGTATCTGGTCATGAAATCCAAACACAAAACCATGTTACCGCAAGGTGTGCAGGACAAATTGCAGCTGATCACCGTAAGCGGTGAGCATCAACTCTGGACCAGTATTCGCAATAAACCGGTCCTGTGATTCCTACGATTTTTGTTAAACGGCGGAGCGGTAGTTATTGCCTGTCGTTTTGTATATTTCATTCCAAATCAATGTATTAGCTGCGTAAAGGTACTTAATGTCCTTGTGTGGTCATACTTGAATACCGTAGGTATCATAAGAGGCAATGACTCAGGTCAGAGCATTCGATATCAGTATGAGTCAAATGCTCCTTACTATTACAAGCGGAGTTAATCCCAGACCGCTTATGAATGGCCATATTCATGAGTTCTCCGTAACTTATGAGCGAACGGCTCATCCCATAGCGATGGATTGTACAGGACCCCTGCATGAGAATTATCAGCTTCAATTGTGAAGGCATAATAAACGCAGCTAATAACGGCTTTTTTGCCTGGGCTCAGGATCAGGATGCTGATGTCATCTGCCTTCAGGATATTCGGGCTCGGGAGTGTGATCTGGTTGATGCGCCTTTTAATCCGGAAGGCTACTTCAGCTATTTTTTTGAAGACTATGCCCGTCACGCAGGACAAGGGGGTGTCGCCCTTTACACCCGTACTCCTCCCAAGGCCATCATTTCCGGCATGGGCATGTATGAGACGGATATTCACGGCCTCTATTTACAGGCCGATTTTGACAAGATCAGTATTGGCACCCTGCTTGTGCCCGAGACGGATCACTCGCTGGCGTCTTTGAACTGGCGTGTTAAGTTCATGGAAGATTATCTGGGCTATCTAAGTAAACAGCGTCGTAAACGCCGTGATTTTGTTACCTGTGGCAGTTGGCAGGTTGCCCACAAAAAGATTGATCTTGCCGACTGGCGGAAGGCGCAGGATCGCCCCGGCTTTCATCCGGCTGAACGGTGCTGGATGGATGAGATTATCGATGGTCTGAAATACGTGGATACCTACCGTGAGGTTGATCGCGAAGGTAAAAAATACTCATTCTGGCCAACGGCTGAGCGACGTGCTGAGGATGATGGCTATCGATTTGACTATCAGATTTCCACACCTGAAATGAGGCATCGAATACTCCATTCCGGCATCTACTCTGGCAGTGAGTTCTCCCGTCACGCCCCGGTTATCGTTGATTACGATTGGGAATTGTCCATTTAGGGGCATTCGCTGGTAAAAGCATACCGTCGTCATCCCCGCAGAGGCGGGAATGACGGTGATATCGGAAGTGTCTCAGATAACAGGGAGACGATCAGGGCTGTTCCAGCGCCTTACGCTGAAGATCCAGCAGGTCGTTCACCCCTTTGCGGGCGAGTTCCAGCATGGCATCCATCTCGTCCTTGTTGAACGGGGCTGCCTCGGCAGTGCCCTGAATCTCAATAAAGCCACCGTTTTCCGTCATTACCACGTTCATATCGGTTTCGGCGTTGGAATCTTCCGGGTAATCCAGATCCAGTACCGGGTTGCCGTTGTACATGCCAACAGAGACGGAAGCGATCAGTTGCTTGAACGGATCGTTACGGATAATTTTGTTGCGCTGCATATAGCGAATACAGTCAACCAGAGCCACAGTGGCACCGGTAATAGATGCTGTACGGGTGCCGCCATCGGCCTGGATCACATCACAGTCGATAGTGATGCTGTTATCACCGAGCTGTTTCAGATTAACGGCTGCGCGCAGGGAGCGGCCGATCAATCGCTGGATCTCCAGAGTACGACCACCTTGTTTGCCACGGGCTGCTTCACGACCGTTGCGTTCGCCGGTTGCACGGGGGAGCATGCCATATTCCGCAGTTACCCAGCCTTGACCAGTACCCTTGATCCACCGAGGCACATTTCGTTCCAGACTGGCGGTACAGATTACTTTGGTATCGCCAAACTCCACCAGAACGGAGCCTTCCGCATGCTTGGTGTAGTGACGGGTAATTTTCACTTCCCGCAGCTCATCTGCCGCACGACCACTTGGACGCATAATTCACCTCGTTATTCAAAATGGCGAAGATTATACGCCAAAAATATTTTAATCATGCATGCTGCGACGAAAACAAACCGCCATAAGCAGGAAATATGACCCATTTTGAACGATGAAAATGGGGGGCTGTATTGCCATGGTAAAAAAGTCACACAGCACCTGAATATTTTTAATCAATTCATTTCGCCATAGTGCGTTACAATAGTTCGGTTTTGAATTTTTCCGGTTGATAGTATTTAACCATGACAGCAAGTATGACCTCTTTTGCCAGAGTCGAGTCCAGCCAGAACTGGGGCACTCTGATCTGGGAAATCCGCACAGTAAATCATCGCTATCTGGAACCTCACTTCCGGCTGCCGGATAGTATGCGAGAGATTGAGCCTCGTCTGCGTGACCTGCTACGTAAAAGCCTCGGCCGAGGGAAAGTAGAGTGTAGCCTGAAGGTTATCCGTGGCGAGGGTGATGAGCCGCTTAATGTAAACCGGCACACGCTTCACCAGCTGAATGGCGCACTGGCAGTGATCTCTGAGATCATCCCCAGAGCCAAAAAAGCGGATGCGCTGGAGATTCTGCGCTGGCCTGGTGTTCTTGAGCAGACCGAGGCTGATATTGGCATTATCCATAACGATGCTGTTGAGGCTTTCGCCAAAGCCCTTGAGCAGGTACAGGAATCCCGTGAACGAGAAGGCGCCGAACTGAAGCAGTATATTCTTCAGCGATTAGCAAACACTGGTCAGGAGATCATTGTTGTGCGTAAGTTTATGCCGGAGCTGTTGCAGGCTCAGCGTGACAAAATCACTCAGCGCCTGAATGATATGAAGGTAGAGTTTGACCATAATCGTCTGGAGCAGGAGCTGGTTTTTCTGGCCCAGAAAGCAGATGTCGAAGAAGAGCTGGATCGTCTGGAGACACACATAAAAGAGGTGACCAGAATCCTGAACAGCGCCGGAGCTGTGGGCCGGCGGCTTGATTTTCTGATGCAGGAGCTGAACCGTGAGGCCAACACGCTTGGCTCAAAAGCGGTCGGCGTGGAGGTGACCCAGAGTGCGGTCAACCTGAAAGTGCTGATTGAGCAGATGCGGGAACAGATTTGTAATATCGAATAAGCTTCCGGCTATTTCGTTTTGGCTCTTTATGGATTCCGGGGAGCTAGCCTAAAATCAGACTAAGCAGCCCTGAAATTGCGGCTTTTCCCCGGCGCTTGATATTGTGCAAACACTCAAAAAACCTAAATACAAGGGCAGCTTCTCTTGGGAAATTCCTCTATGAGGTCTTAGCCATGAGCGCAACAGCGACCAAAAGCCTTCCATCGTATTTACATGCACCTCATGGAAACCATCCCCCTCTTCGTCTCGTGCGTATTCACCCGCGCCATGACAAACGGATTTATGCCCATAGCCCCAATCCTTTAACCGGCTATAAATACTGTACTCATCGGTGTAAACCAGTGTTCCCGCAGCTATTGTTGCAGTGATCAAGTGTTGCAGTGATCAAGTGTTGCAGTGATCAAGTGTTGCAGTGATCAAGGGCTCGATCGTTATCTGTTTCACATTTTCAAGCATGCGGATAACTACTTGGCCACCACGTTGGATCATGCCAAATACAGGTGGCTTTTGGTGGTTAGCAAATATCCAACTACTTTGGAGAGGCGGATCTGTTGTTGAGTGGTTAGATAATGGCGTTTCCGCATGACCAGTAAGATCAAAAAGTGGTGGATGGCGCTGTTTGCGCAAAAAGTGGAAAACAGCTTAAAAACCCAATATGGCGCCCAAGACCCTCACATGACAGAGGCATCTGAACGCCTTGAAACTCAAGGCTCTACTATTAGCGCAAACAGGGCGGTAGTGAATCATAGGAATTAGTAGGGAATCCTGTAAAAAGAGGATCGTTTTCTTAATTGCTGCCGTTGTCATCATGCTCTTTTGGATGCACAGGGGGTGGGCTGTGGAACAATATGAACCAGCCTCTGGGGGATTAAACCATTCACCTGCAGATACTACTTTTGGCGTTAATACTGGACATGGTCTGGAATCCAGAGGGGCCACACAGGGTAACGAACGCTTTCTTGACGATTTGCTATAAGCGAGCCTCATTTCGCTCTTCCCCCTACAGTTGGAGTGACTGGTTCTATGACGGTATCAAAAGTGAATGGTTGGCTGCCGGTTCTGCTCTCTCGTTTATGATGCTTTCTCACTATGGCCGGGGTGCTTTTCAAGCTTTGTTGGGCCAGTATCAGGGGGCCGTATTTACAAAAATATGGGCTTGTTTTGACCGATATAGCCACGAACTTGCTGTTCAGCCATGACTGGAAAGAACTGTTATTTCGTGTCGGGATTGATTCAGCCAGTTTTTTGCTTGATGGCTGGCCAAAGAGCGTAGGGCGATATGCCCTGTCCCACGGGATGTTGTTTTATGATTTCATGCAGGATGTTTTAGCCAGACGGCAGCCTGCGATTAAAGGCTTCCGGAGTATTTTTTGTCTGAATGGTCAGGTTTGTGATGCAGTATCCATTTATTATTATGCTCAAGGTGACGACGGGGATCATTCTTGTCTATTGCTCAGATTTAACAAGCAGACCAAAAGTGATGAATCTGTCAATGTTACAAGCCCCATGGAAACAGCGCTGATGAATCTGCATCGTTGGGCGCAGGCAGAGGGTGTTGACAAGATTTCTCTCCATCCTGATTTTGACGATGATGGTCTGCTTGTATTATCTGTTTGCCCGTGGAGAGCCGGGAAACTGAAAGATTGTCATCTGCTGCCAGGGAATTATGGTTCCGCCGGTGCAAACGCTGTGTGGTGGACCACCCTGTTGTCCCAAAGAGACGCCCAATTTTCTGAATATGAACTGGTCAATCCTTTGCATGAAGATATTTTGACCAGGCTCGTCACACTTCTCTCTGGTGAGGAAATATCTCCGGCCCACATTTCGGGACATCGGCCTGACATCGGAAATAACGGTTTGCTGTTGGTGAACCCGGGAGAGGGTGGTGGCCTCATCATTGACAGCCATGTTTCCCAGAACTACGAGTTGCCAGATATCTACCTGAACGTTTCACAAAAAGCGGGTGAGAGATTACAACTGGAAACCCTATACCGTACTCCAGCGCCTGCGCGAGGATTATATAGGCTGGTTCGCAGACTCATCAGGATAACGCTTTCTCGTTTGGTATTTTCGTGGGCGATAAATCATCTATCGAAAACAGGTGGTGCGATTGAGGATGTCGAGGAACAAGCCAGATCTGATGCTTCAGATTCCGACACAGGCAGTCGTGACCGGGAGAGGACCGTTAGCGGAGAGAATAAAGGAACTCTTGATAAGGATGAGACCACAAATGTCTTTGACGAGGCAGAAGACCCAGTTAGCGATGAGGCTACATCCACGTCCTCTGTAGCCGACGCTGATGTTCCATATGATCCTTATGGTGTTAAGGCTTTACGTACTAAATTTCATGAAGAGTGGGCAGGTATATGGCACTAAGGCTTGGTTCAGGGTGGGGGATGCGATCATGCAGAGGCAGGAGTTCGTGAAAAACATGAGAGCAAAAAACGAGGCTGACTGGGAACGTGCTATATCTAACTGGGAGGTCTATCTGAAGGAGAAGGGGGTTATGGACTTCTGAACCTGCCGGGTGGGTTTCAGTGTGAGATTCGCCATAAAAGAGCAACCGACCAGGGCTATCAGAAAGTGGCCGGGTTTGAACTGACAGTTACCGTATTGAAAGCAGGTAACTGTCAGATCGGGTCTAAGCGATTAGGCGCTCAGAAGCCGGCAATTACTCTTGACCGAGGATGCAGTCAACACGCTTCTTGCCGCTATCGTCCAGGTAAGTCTGGAACTCTTTTGGCAGACGGCCAGTAGTGGAACCGTACCATTGCACCTTGTCACCAGCTTTGGTCTGGTATTCGAAAGTGTGCTTGCTAACGTTGCGACGCTTCTTAGGCTGAGTTTCGTCAGAAGCACCCAGGTCGGAAAGAGAGAGACCTTTTTCTTCCAGCATTTTGCGAACTTGTTCAATGCTTTCAGCTTTCTCTTTGTTTTTTTCCTGCTCTGCTTCGAAGTCTTTACGCTTCTCTTCCAACAGGCTGTTCATGCGCTCGATGATGCGCTCCATGTCTTCGAAATGAGTGTCCTTGAAAAGACCACGCATACGGTTCTTGCTGGAAAGGCGGTGCATAATTTCGTCAAACATATTCATTTGGTACTTCCCCTATGGAAATCAAAAAGATTGAATATTCGGTGTTGTTCTGGCAGCTATAAAATCCTATCAAAGGAACAGGATTTTGATAGTGGTATGTAGCTCTAAGACCGTTTGAGAAACATTCTTGCCAGATCTACTAATTTTTTTCACTGGATTCACATTTACGAACGGATATTCCTAGAATAATTTGTTTTTGTCAACGCTGAAAAAGATTTTGTATAGATTTTATGTATCATAACATTAATAAATGCTTATTTATTTTTGTTTGTGAGATAAATGTATCAGAGTTTTGTCAAGAGATAGCAGGGCAAGAATCATAAAAAGTAATATAAAAAATTTGTTTACCTGAAAGGCTGTTGCTCAGGATATTGCACAGAAAAGCAGGGACTTTTATGTTCGAACAGTTGCTTTCCCATGAGGTTTTCAATTCCCCCGTTGTTATCCTCATATTGCTCTTTTTGGGAACATTTGTACTTGAAGATGCAGCGATTATTGCGGGAGTCATGCTTGTTCACCGAGGGGCTGTTAGTGCAGATACTACATTTCTGGCGTTGCTTCTGGGAATTGTTGTTGGCGATCTTCTGCTTTACGGTTGTGGTTTTCTATCGGGGAAAATTAAGCGGTTACAAAAGTGGCGAACGGCTGATATCGCTAAGCGCACCAATCTGTGGTTTCACCGAAATGCATTGCTGACAATATTTCTGGTCCGTTTTGCTCCGGGGTTGCGTTTGCCGTGTTATTTATCCTGTGGATGGTTTTTTATCCCACTCAAAACGTTTATCTTGGGTGTAAGCGCTGCTGGTTGTTTATGGATGACTCTGGTCTTCGGTGGCCTGCTGTGGGGAGGAGAGCCACTTTGGAACCATCCTGTATTGACTGTCTGGATAGATAAAACCGGCTTTGGGCAATGGTTTCTGCTGTCACTGCTAGTGGGGATTCTCTACGTAGTTCAGTGGTGTCTGAAAGGCATCATTCGAGCCTATCTGGAGAGAAAGTAATGTTGGAAGAGTTGGAAAACAGGGACAAACATCTGATTGAACAGGCCATTACTCCAACATCTTCAATCAGGGAGGCGCATGTCGGAATGCCAATACTGGCTCAACGAAGTCGGGCTTTGGCGTTTTTTGAATTTTGGCCATCGTCTATTGTTTATCTGCCAATAGTTGTTCAATGGCTGTTTAAAGCTGTTCGTTATCGTGGTCTGACCCTTCCTCTTTGTGCCAATCCCGGTTTTTATCTCGGTGGGCTTGTTGGTGAATCCAAGGCTGAGAATTTTCGTCAGGCCGGAGACTATGCCCGCCAGTTTATCGCTCCCTGGTGCCGGGTGGTTAATGACGGCGTGAATAGCAAGAGGCTCCTCACCAAAACCTTAAGGGAGATGAACATCGAAGGGCTCTCCTTCCCGCTGATAGCCAAACCGGATATGGGGTGTCGCGGGAGAGGTGTTCGGATTGTCAGGGATAGGATGGAGCTTGCTGAATATCTCCAGCAGTTTCCTGAAAAGGCGTCGGTTATTTTGCAGGAATTAATTCCCTGGGAGCCCGAAGCCGGTATTTTTTACATTCGCAGGCCGGATGAGCAGAAAGGACGAATTTTCTCCCTGACGCTAAAGTACCAGCCCTATGTCTATGGTAACGGTGTTGATTCACTGCAGACGCTGATTGAACAGGATCCCCGTGCCGGAAAACTGGCCCATCTTTATCTTGGCCGGCACAGAAAATATTTAAATGAAGTCCTTGAACCGGGGCAGCCATTCCGCTTGGCATTTACCGGTAGTCACAGTCTTGGCTCAATTTTTCGGGACGGCCGCGATCTTATCACTGAGGAGCTGACTGAGGCTTTTGATAGAATTAGCAGGGATATTGATGGTTTTTACTTCGGACGGTTTGATGTGCGCTTTGCCCACGAACGCTCATTGCGAGCGGGAAAGGATTTTCGTATCGTAGAAATTAATGGCATCAGTAGTGAGGCTGGTCATATTTGGGATGCAGACTCCTCTTTGAAAGAGGTTTACAAGACACTATTTCACCAATATGACATGCTGTTTGAGATCGGTGCCATTAATCGGAAGAGAGGGTACAAGCCTGAGAGTCTTATCCAGGTTCTGCAAAGCTGGGCCAAGGAGACGCGATTGGTTCGGCGGTACCCCGACGCCGAGTGATAGCAATAGCTAAGTGATAGCAATAGCTAAGTAATAACAACAAGATAAATGGTAACAACATAGGCCAAGGAGGCACATATGAAAGCAGTCAGGATCGTTCTGTCACTTTATATTGCGATTGTATTTATACAATCACTGTTCTTCAAATTTACCGGAGCCCCGGAGACGATTCATATATTCGGCACACTGGGAGAATGGTCCGGTTTTGACTGGTTTGCCCAGTACGGCGCCATAGGCGTTGGCCTTGTGGAGCTGACAGCGTCTTTGCTGTTGTTGTTTGGATTTCATTTGTTTGGAGCTCTGATTGCGTCAGGAACAATGGCGGGTGCGGTTTTTTTCCATCTGTTCACGCCATTAGGCATAAATATGCCGGAATTTAATGCCGAGGGTGTCATTATCGGAGACGATGGCGGGCTGCTGTTTGCTAATGCTTGTGCGGTGTTGCTCTCCTCTTTGGTCGTTCTCGCTATAGCGCTGCGTGATCGGAATGCGTGAATAAAAAATAATAATAATAAGGTTCAAAATGCCCCCCAATAGCCCTTTTCAGCTACGCCATCGGGGAAAGCGCAATCTGGCGATGAAAGTTTTGGAGTACATTGTCGGATTGCGTCATCTTGATCGGCTATACCAACGCTCTATTGCTGGTAAGCCCGTTGATGGCGAGCCTCGGCTGGCTTTTGTCACAAAAGTCCTGAAAGTTCTTGGCATTCGCTACCAGACCGATGGCGCACCACCCGAAACCATACCGGCCAGTGGTTCATTGCTTATGGTTGCCAATCACCCGCTTGGTGGCGCAGAGGGGCTGGCTCTGATGGAGGTTTTGCTCAGAGTCAGACCCGATGTGAAGGTGCTGACCAACCAGTTTCTAAGTGGCCTGACGGAGCTGAAGGATGTTTTTATCGGCGTCGATATCCTTGGAATTGAGTCGCGCACTGAAAGAAAAGCTGCTAACAAAGCGGCTTTGGCTGCGGCCGTCCAGTGGGTAAAAAATGGTGGTGCGCTGCTGGTCTTTCCTGCCGGTGAAGTTGCCGGTTGGAACTGGAAGACCGGGTTACCCAAAGAGGCGCCATGGCGACATACAGCGGGAAAAATTTTAAAAGAGACCGGTGCCGCTTTTTTGCCTGTTTACGTACAGGGTAAAAATTCCAGACTCTTCTATGGGTTAGGAATGATACATCCTCTGTGTCGTTCAGTCTGGTTGGTGCGGGAGTTAATAAATGCGAAAAACCAGCAGATAATCCTGCATATTGGCAAAGTTGAAGATCCATCGGCATTCACAGCTCTGGCTGTTGGAAGACTACTGACCAATGCTTTGCGCATGCGTACCTTTCTTCTCTCCCGGGACGCTCCGGATATTCAGGAAGCCAGCTCTGTAAACACCAGTGCTGCACCAAGAAGTGCTGAAATTTCTGTGCCCATTGCGACTGAAAAACTTGAAGCTGATCGTCTTCAGCTTGATCCAGGCCAGTGTCTTCTGAAGAACGGAGATTATGAGGTCTGGTGTACCGACGCAAAGAGTATTCCCAATATTCTTCAGGAGATTGGACGGCTGCGGGAGTTAACCTTTTGCGCTGCTGGTGAAGGCACGGGCAATGCGATTGATCTGGATCGGTTCGATGAGCATTACCAGCATCTGTTTATCTGGAATTGTGAAAAGAGCGAAATTGTTGGTGCTTATCGACTCGGTCAGACCGACAAGCTGGTGGCGAGAGCGGGTATCAAGGCGCTCTACACACGCAGCCTGTTTCGTTATGACCAGCGCCTCCTCGATAAACTTGGCCCCGCGCTGGAGATGGGTCGCTCCTTTGTTCGGCCGGAGTACCAGAAGAGTCTGCTGGCACTGCTGTTGCTGTGGAAAGGTATTGGACGATGGGTCTCTGACAATCCTCAGTATCGAATATTGTTTGGTCCTGTAAGTATCAGCCATGAATACAAGTCACTGTCTCGCTATCTGATCGCGATGACTCTGGAACAGAATAGTTCCGGCAAGGAGCTTGCCGCACTGGTTCAGCCTCTGCAGCCACTGCCGCAGGTGCGAAAGCTGCCATGGAACCGCGACATGCTTGCTGGATTGGGTGATGTTCGACAGTTGTCGGCTTTGGTCAAACTGGTCGAGCAGGATCGTGATATTCCGATTCTGTTGAAGCAGTATTTGAAACTGAATGGTTTTTTTGTGGGGTTTAATGTTGACCGGGCGTTTTCCAATGCTCTGGATGGTCTGATTATTGTTGATCTGCTGAAAAGCGATAAAAAGTCAGTGATGCGTTATCTGGGAGCAGAGGGGTATGACCGGCTCCACCGTTATCACTCCGAGCCGGTCGAAGAGCAGTTGGCGTTGGAGTGAGGGCGAAACTGCAAGGTTGCGGGTGCAACCCCAAAATCATCGGGCACGGTGACAGATTGGTTATGAAGCAGGATGGCTATAATCGCCAGGTGATGAATAGTGTGATTCTGGATAAACAGCAGCTCACGTGTAAGGGAGGTTTCAGTCTGCACGGTTGAACACTTTTCCTGACCTGTGGCGCAAGCGACTGACAGCATCTTGTCTGCGCTGTTTTCCATAGAGATAAGTTTGCTAATCAGGCTATCAACAACGGAAAGGGCGACATCAACAGACTGTTCGATAAGCGGATCTCGTTCCCGGTCATCGTAACAGATACGGCTACTTTCCAGACCATTGAACAGAAGCTGATAGTGCTCAAGGGCGTGCCGAACCTGTTGGCCAATGGAGCAGCCAGGTTTTTGAAACCATAGTATGTAGAGAGGATCGGTTATCTGATTCAACAGATCTTTGAGAGAGGACAGTGTTGTGATATTTCCCTGTACAGCCTGCTGGATGGACATGATCTCTCCTGTGGTCGGTACCTATCCACAGACTAATACGATGGCTGCATATAGTCACTAAAAACAGCCACCGAAGGCCCAGAGCAAAGCCTTCGGTTTCTTTATCCGCTTAGCCTTTGAACAAATGCTCGTATACGTAATTTGTGGCAGAGACAAATCCGGGAACACTGCCGCAGTCAAAACGGTTGCCCTTGAAGCGATACGCCAGTACACACCCTCTTTGTGCCTGAGTCATGATGGCGTCGGTGATCTGGATTTCGCCATTTTTGCCAGGAGGTGTCTCTTCGAGAATATCAAAGATATCGGGGGTGAGAATGTAACGCCCAATCACCGCCAGATTGCTGGGAGCATCTTCCTTGGAGGGCTTTTCGACCATGTCGGTGACGCGAATGAGATCATTGCCGATGGCATCGCCGGCAATCACACCATACTTGTGAATTTCATCTGTGGGAACCTCTTCCACCGCAACGATGGTGCAGCGGAACTGATTGAACAGTTTGGCCATTTGAGCCATAACCCCAGGACCTTCCGGATTAATACAGAGGTCGTCGGCGAGAATGACGCCGAACGGGTTGTCGCCGATCAGAGTGCGTCCTGCCAGAATGGCGTGCCCCAGGCCATCCATCTCTTTCTGGCGGGTATAACTGAAGGTGCAGGCACTCATCAGTTCACGAATGCTGGTGAGGCGCTGCTCTTTACCGCTGCCGGCGATCTCTTTTTCCAGCTCGTAGCTGACATCGAAATGGTCTTCAATCGCACGTTTTGTTCGCCCGGTCACAAATCCCATATCGGGTATGCCGGCATTCAAAGCCTCTTCAACGGCGTACTGGATAAGGGGTTTGTCCACGACCGGCATCATCTCTTTAGGCATGGACTTGGTGGCCGGAAGAAATCGGGTGCCGTAGCCGGCGACAGGGAAAAGACACTTGTTAAGCATTATCAGTACTACTTTGGTTTGTGAATTACTGGTTATTATAAGCAGATGCTGTCTCTCCCAAGCACTACAATTTAAGACGATTTTCAGAATGCCAGAATATTTTTTCACTGACGATAGTATCTCTCTGTACTGAAGCCTGTCTCTGTACTGAACTAGGAAGATGGTTCTGTGGTAAGGAGCCAGATTCAGCCAAGGAAAAAAGACTGATGAAAACAAAAATAGATGTCCTTGTTGTTGGCGGTAACGGTGGTATCGGTTCGGCGCTGGTGCAGGCTTTTTTGGAGCAGGGCGAGCAGTTTTTTGTGCATGGAACCTGGTGTCACAATCGACCTCATTTTCATCACGACCGTCTGAGTTGGCACAACGTAGATATTGCCGATGAAGCCTCTATCGAGGCGCTGGCGGGCAAATTCGGGAAGCTGGATTACCTGATTAATGCGGTCGGAGTGTTGCACAACGACGAGGGGCAACCGGAGAAATCCATCAGCCAATTCAATCCGGATTTTTTTCTGATGAACGCGAGGGTGAATGCCATGCCTTCCCTGTTGCTGGCAAAACATTTTCAGCGGGCGCTGAAAGCGGCTGGTAAGAGTGTGTTCGCGGCATTATCGGCGAAAGTTGGCAGTGTTGGTGGTAATCGAATGGGGGGCTGGTACAGCTATCGTACCTCCAAGGCTGCTCTCAATCAGGCGTTGAAAACCTTGAGCATTGAGTGGCATCGCACACTTCCCGGCTGCTGTGTTGCGACTCTGCATCCCGGTACTGCGGATACGGCACTCTCCAAACCCTTCCAGTCGGGGGTATCAAAAGACAAACTTTTTACTCCCCAGCACAGTGCGACCTGTCTGCTGGAAATTATTACCGATTTAACACCCGAGCAGACCGGACGGTTCTGGGCATGGGATGGCTCGGAACTGCCATGGTAGCGAGTTGGGAAAATATCGGTTATTTATACAGCTTTGGAAACGGGAACTTCCGCAGACATGGCATCCGGCCCAGCAACGAATAACAAATCCATGAACAGCACTACAAGCAGGCCCACAAGCAGATCCACAAGTAAGCCCACAGGCAAACCGATAGTTGTTCTGGCAGAAAAACGGGACCAGGCTCGCCAGTTGGCTGAGGCTATGGGTTGGCGTATGAGCAGTGATTACGGTACCGGTCAGTGGGATGGACGCCCCGTCGCCATTGTCTGGGCTTCCGGTCATCTGCTCGGCATTATGGAGCCTCAGGAGCTCAAGCCCGATGCCAGCTGGAGTAATCCCGCGACGTTATTACCTATCCCCCGCAGCTTTGAGCTGAGCGTCACTCTTCCCGATAAGGGACGCAAAGGCAAAACGCCAAACCAGTATCTGAAAGTGATTCGTGAGCAGTTAAAAGGTGCTGGTGAGGTCATTGTCAGCACCGACCCGGATCGCGAAGGCACCGCTATCGCCTGGCATATTCTCGAATATTGCCGTTTTCGAGGGCCGGTTCGTCACGCCTGGCTGGTGGATGGTCTGGATAAAGCGGCGGTGCGTAAAACCTTCAGCCGTCTGAAAGATGGTGAAGAGATGAAATCCTGGTTTCGTGCATCGGAAGCGCGCGCCCGTGCCGATTGGGCCTATCAGTTTGTGGTGCGGGCGCTGACCTGTTACGCACGACACGGTCGTATGGGCAATCTATTGGGACAAGGTTCGGGCCGGGAGTCGGTTGTTTCCGTCGGCAGAGTCCAGACGCCAACACTGGCTCTGGTGGTTCAGCGCACCCGGGAGATTCGTGAATTTGTACCCAAAGATCACTTTCTCATCGATGGCACTTTTGATCTGGCTGGCCAGCGGGTAAAAGCACGTTACGCCCCGCAGGTCACCTCCGAGATTATTGATGCCATGCCCTCCGGCGTGCAGTGGGAGCCTTCCAAAAAAGTGGTGAAAGAGGGCGACCCGGAACCGCTGGATGCGCCGCTGTTTGTCGGAGAGGCGGAAGTGCAGGCGTTTCGGGAGCGTTTGCTGGCAGAGCGCGAGCGAGCCCTTGTTATCTCCAGTCGCACCAAAGAGCTCAAGCGATACCCGCCCATGCCTTGCGACCTGGCCGAGTTTCAGGCGGAGATGAACAAGGCCGCCGGCCTGACGGCGGCACAGGCGCAAAAGGTGCTGGAGAAGCTATACAACGATGGTCTTGTCACCTATCCCCGCACCGAACACGCAGAACTGCCGCTTTCCCTTTATGAGCCCGGTGAGCGCAATCCGGTGCTTGAGCACTTGGCTCGAATGCCATCTCTTGGTGCTGCGGCAGCCAGGGCAAAAGATATCCACAACGGTCAGGACACCACTTACCGCTCGTTCCGCCCCGGCTGTTTTACCAGCAAGCCGATGGAGCACTACGGCATTATTCCCACTCGCAAGGCGGCCTCACTGGAGCGAATGCCCCGACAGGAGCAGCAGGCCTATGAAATCGTTGCCCGACGCTATGTGCAGGCGATGTGGCCACCGGCGAAGATTCTTGAACAGAAGCTGGGTTTTGCCGTTCCGGCAGAAGATCTGCTCGGCCACCGCTACAGTCGGTTCGCCACCACGCTGAACGTAGTGCAGGACCCCGGCTGGATGCTCGCCTTTCCGCCGGAGAAAGATAAGCCGGATACTCTCCAGCCGTTTCCGGTCAGCAAAAATATGCCTGCGCCGTTAACGGCGGTTGATCTGCAGACCCGTACGACCCGGCCTCAGCCCTGGTTTTCCGACCGTTCATTGATCAAGGCGATGAAGTCGGTTGGTCGCCATGTTCGTGACCCCCTGTTACGCAAGCGGTTGCGGGACAGCGCCGGTATCGGCACACCGGCAACCCGCAGTACCATTCTGGAAACCTTGCTGACGAGGGGATTTGTGACTCGAAAAGGTCAGCGACTGGAGAGCACCCCCAAAGGTGAGGCGCTGGTCAATGATCTGCCACTCTGGCTGGTGCAGGTGGAGACGACGGCGATGTGGGAGGATTGGCTCAATCGTATCTGTGAGCTGAGAAGTGACGATGTCATTGCTGCTACTCAGCGGGATCGGTTCGTGAATCGCCAGCTGGATCGACTGGAGCAGTATCTGCAAGAGCTTCAGCAGCAGCACGGCCCGGTATCGGGTTATGTCTCTTCTGGTGGTTCGGGTGGTTCGGGCACTGAGGGTGGCCCACGTAAACCGACAGCCAAAATGCTCAATTTCGCCAAAGCTATCGCCAAACAAATGGGACAACCTTTGCCTCAGAACGCTATGACGGACGGACGCGCCTGCAGTGCCTTTATTGATGCCAACAAAGGCTGTATGAACAAACAGGCTAACGCTGCCGGAACCGATCAATCACAGAGTAATCGGTTACAGAAAAGAGCTGAGTCTGTATAGGCTGTAACAAATCAAAACCATAATACTGCGCTCCTTGTCTATTCCTTATCTATAGTGCTTGGGTACGGAAAAATAGGAGCATGGCAAACAGCGTGTTTCGTGGATTGCATCTTTTAGTGTCGGTTGTACTGGCAATATGTCTGTTTACGGTATTATTGTCGTCAACGGTTTTTGCTGAACAGAATATTTTTACGGAGCCAGAGACGCGGGCCGGTCTGGGGCTAGATATTGCTAAAACTCCCCTTACGTCTGGATCTGACAGGTAAAAAATTTTATGACCAGCCTGCGGGCTATGGGCGAGCCTCTATTTCGGGGCTCGGAGGTGGGATCTTTTTGTGCCGTAAGCTCTCTTTATCAGGACAATTTATACGATAGCCACTCTCCCGGATTAGCTCACAGAGGTAACCGGAAATGATGCGGTGTGTCCGGTTCGTCACATGCACCTGATCCCAGAACAGGTAGTCTTCAGGATCATCCTGCTGTACATCTGTCGATGTAATGTCAAGCATGCTGACCATGCCGGGGTTGCGCTCGCAGCTAGGTATATAAATATTGGTGCAGACCTCATCTGGCGTATGAAACTGGTTGTCGGGATCAAGCATGATCTGTCGAAAAATAAAACCGACATCAAGAGTAGTCAGTTTTACTTCTGGCCATGCTTTTCGTATGAGTGAGGCGAATGTGCCAATGTATTTGTTGTGCTCTTCTCCCGATGAGATTATCTGGTCGCGACGGTGGCCTTTGTGAAAACAGGGGACCAGAGAGTAGTCCGGCATCATGCCCCAGAATATATGTCGAGCGCCTGCGTTGATAAGGTAGCGGATATTTTCGAACTGACGGGATGCAACAATCTGAGAGTCGGTAAATCCGTTTAGATAGTCATTACCATTGAAAAAAAGACCATAGATAACGTCCGGATCCAGGACGGGATTCCTGGCAAGAAATACCGAAACGACCTCATTTAAACCGGGTGGCATAACCTTGCCCTGGAAAAACAGACGCAACTCCGGCAGGTATTGCAGCTCCCAGGAGTGTACTACGGTGTCGATCAGGTTTGTTGACCAACTCGCCCCAAAAGCCAGATTCTGATACTGCTCAGGATCGGTAATATCAAGCCCGGCATAATCAACTAAATATTCAACGGCCACAGGCCCATTAGAGAAAAAACCCCGGTCATAAGGAGGCCTCGGGAAAACAGGGAAGGACGCAAAACTTGGCCCGACAGTACTGATTGCTCCTGTTAGTTTTCCGCCGACAAAATCCCTGAAATAGTTTGTGTCATAGTTTTGATTGAATGGATCAGGCAACCCCGAATAGTAGTGAGTCAGACGCCATGTATTGCCGTTGTCGGAGAGGCTGTCACCAAAAACGACCAAACCTTTAATGGCAATTCCCTCCCCCTGATCGGCCCGTTCAATCTCTTGAGAACAGGCCATCCGAGTGTCAGCAGGATTGAACAAAACAGCTTGTCCGAAAAATAGCCAGCATAGTACGGAACTCGTTTTTCTGGTAGACATGAATATTTGGTTTCCATTGCGTATTGTTTTTTCCGGACCGGTATGGGCTTCCAGCCTGAAGTCCGTAATCATGAGAGGGAAAGAGTGTAGCAGGTGGGTTTGTCAGCACATGGGATTTGGCAAACAATAGGAGGCAGTAACCAATCAGGGAGTGTATATGTCATTCTATCGCTGGCAGGGGAAAAATCTTATTATCGCTTGTCACCTGCAGCCGCGTGCCAGCCGGGATGAGTTTGCCGGACTCCATGGCGACAGCTTGAAAATACGGATAAAAGCACCGCCTGTTGAAGGCAAGGCCAATGAGTATTTAGTGAAGTTTCTGGCCAAGCAATTCGGGGTGGCCAAGCGTAATATCACAATAATAAGCGGTGAATTAAGCAGAGAGAAACGGGTCTCTGTTGAAGAGCCTGCAAAAATTCCGGCCGATCTGGCTATTTTGGGTTTTCAGGATGCCGGATTTTCAGGATAAATAGGAAACTCGTCACATTTATCCTTATCCGAATTATTCGAATTATCCGAAGTGCGTTTATAACAGGACACGGTATTCTGGCCGTGTTTCCCAATCTGACAGAGAAACAAGGTAGTGGCAGATTTTAACCTGACGGACTTTTTTGACATTACATACTTTTTTGGGGCTGCGAACTATTTGAACAACTTTTTTGAAGCGGAATTCATTCCTGTTCACTTTTATCCTCTGATACTGCTGGCGGTCATCAGCGTGCTGGTATTGCTGATATACCTCATCTTCCGTCGCAGGGGAGCTGTCTCGATGCACTTAAGAGCATCGTTGCTTAATGGCTCTTATCGCTCGTTTTATGGCTTGCTGGAAATGGCTGTGCATAAGCACTTTAGTCTGTTCCATAATGTTCCTGTTAGCCATGTGATCCAGCACCGTGGGCCGGTCAGCCCGTTGCCGGCAAAATTACGTAATGGTTTCATTGATCTGTTGCTTTGCGAAAAAGGCACCCTGATACCAAAGTGCGCGATCATTCTGATTGAGCCGGGTTGTCGAAAGAAGCGGGACAAGGAGATCAAACAGCTGCGTCACTTTTGTGATCGGTTGCATCTCTCTCTGCTGGTGTATGAAGCACGCGGTACTTTTGAGTTCGCCAAACTTCAGCAAGATGTTTACCAATCCACGGGTATGGCGGAGCTTCTGGGTACTGATGGCATCATCAGTGGTGCCCGACCATCCGAGGTGAAGGAATCTGGGGGACAACGCTGTGAAAAATGTGGTTCTGCCATGGTTTCAAAAATGATCCAGAGAGGTCGGCGAGCTGGTCAGCAGGCTCTGGTATGCGGGGCGCACCCGGTATGTCGCTATGTCATTTCTCCAGACTCCCCAGGCTCTGAATCCAAAGAAGTCGTCGAGCGGCTTGATAAAAGCCTTGATTTAATCTGTTAAGGGAATGCGCTGATAAAAGCATGCCGTCGTCATCCCCGCGAAGGCGGTGAGCCACTGCTCGCGATAGATTCCCGCCTTCGCAGGAATGACGGTGAGTCGGTATGTTTTTCAATGCTGCACCGTTAAGTGGGTTTTAATCCGATCGAAGGGTGTGGCTCAGGTGGAAACAATTTCGGAAACCCGGATAAGCTCGGCATCTATATCCGGACGCTCTTTGCAGGCTTTCTCCAGGCCTGTGAGAGAGATGCGATTGTTTCTCAACCCGACCATCACGCCAGAGGTTCCATCGCGCAAAGTATCGACAGCAGCTACTCCCAGACGGCTGGCGAGCACGCGGTCGGTGCAGGTGGGGCTGCCACCACGCTGCAGGTGGCCGAGCACTGTGACTTTCGAACTGTAGCCGGGCAGTGTCTCCTCAACGGCTTTGGCCAGTTCGTACACGCCGCCACTTTTGTCACCTTCGGCCACGACGACGATGCTGGAGGTTTTACCGGCCCGCCCACTGCGTTCCAGGGATTGCAGCAGGTAATCAAGTCCTCGGGACTGTTCAGGAATCAGAATCTCTTCACTGCCCGCACCAATGCCACTGTAAAGTGCGATGTAGCCAGCATCTCGCCCCATGACTTCGATAAAAAAGAGGCGGTTATGGGAGGTTGCCGTATCCCGGATTTTGTCAATGGCACTTTGCACTGTGTTAATGGCGGTATCAAAGCCGATGGTGAAATCTGTACCGTAAATGTCGTTATCAATAGTGCCTGGAATACCGACGACAGAGACCTTGTGTTCGCGAGACAGCGCCACCGCCCCGGTGAAAGAACCATCACCGCCAATCACGACCAGGGCATCAATACCTTCAGCCTCCAGCCGCTCAGCCGCCTGAGTTCGGCCTTCCGGTTTGTAGAACTCCATACAGCGCGCTGATTTCAGGAAGGTGCCACCCAGATTGATAATATTGGAGACAGAAAGGCTGTTGAGGGGTTTCAGCTCGCCCCCTAAAAGGCCACTATAACCCTCTGGAATACCCGTCACCTTAAGGCCATGGTGAAGTGCACAGCGCACCACCGCGCGGATGGCGGCATTCATGCCAGGGGCATCGCCGCCGGAGGTTAATACACCAATATGTTTCAGTGAAGATGTCATATTCCCTACACACCTGTTGCATCAAAATGACAGCGAGTATGGAACAACTACCATAATTCGCCATTTTTACCGTGGATTTTATCGGTGGCCGGTGAGCAAAAAGAGCCGGCGAACCGGCATTTTCACAACATATTAATTTACAGTATGGACGACAGGGCTTACGAACCAATGAGAAATGACTGGAAACCTGTGTCAGCAGATGATGTAGACATAAAATAACTCCTTGTTGTTTGTTTTCCCTGTTAATTTTTCAAGCCCATATTCAAAGTTTCATTTCTCGTGACTGGGTTGAATCCAGCATAACTTGGTTGGCAGAGCACTCAGGCAGAGCACTCAGAAGAAAGTTCGCTGGTGCGGAGATACCTGTGTGCATTTGACCGTGCTACTAACAACTTTGTCAGTTGTTCGCTGATATGCAGGTTGTGTATATGTGAATTCCGAAGGGGGTTAAAACGGACATTTACCTATAGAATTGTGTAATTTTATTGATTGAGCTGGCTGGGAGCTTTCTGTGCAGCGGAAGGCCGCTGGTTGCTATCAAAATAGGAGAGGAATTTCTTGTTAGCTATTGAGCGTCGTGAACGTATTCTCAGTTATCTGAGACAAAATGAGTACGCCAACGTTGAGAGTCTTGCGGAAAATCTGACGGTTTCCAGCATGACTATTCGTCGGGATCTGAACAAACTGGAAGAGCAAGGTCTGGTTCGTCGCACCCATGGCGGTGCGACGATTGGTCAGTTTATCAGTAGCCAGCCCCATACCGAGGTTCGCAAGAATCAGAGCCCGGAAGAGAAGCTGGCTATTGCCCGGTATGCTGCATCTATGGTTCATGATGGTCATACCATCCTGCTGGATGCCGGCACCACCTGCATGGACATCGTCCACTACCTGACAGACAAGAATATCCGGGTTATGACCACGGATCTGGCCCAGGCTCAGTACCTGTGCCGGTTTCAAAATATCGAAGTGTATGTGCCGGGCGGGCGGGTAGATGAAGTGACCCAATCCTGTCTCGGCAGCAAGGTGGTCGATTTTCTGGACACCGTTCACGTCGATATCGCGTTTATCGGTTGTACCTCATGGGATCTGCGTCGTGGTCTGACCACGCCAACAGAAGAGCGTGCAGCGATGAAGAACAAGATGATTGAGCGTGCCGATATTTCCATTCTGGTTGCAGACAGTGAGAAGTACAGCTGTTACTCCTTCCATAAAATCTGTGAATTGAAGGCGATGGATCTGATTATTACTGATGATCGTCTGAGCCAGAAGAACCGTGAACAGCTGAAAGAAGCGGGTATTGATCTGTACTGCGCAAGCTGAACACAGACATAATCGGAACTCTTTGGGAAAAGGGCAGGTTATTGGTTGCATGGCCTGTCCTTTTTTATCGCACTTTTCATCACAGAATAGCCACAAAAGTTAGATATACTGGCTGCAAAGACGGGAATTCAAACAATCAGGAAATAGCACAGGGAGTTCAATGTCTAACGCTTTTGCCCATCGTTTTCAACGTGTTGTTGAACAGCTTGCCCAGGGGAACCGCAGGGAGTTTGCTGCCCAGACCGGAAAATCCGCTTCCCATATCTATAAAATCTGCCGGGGCGTGAGTCGTCCGTCCATGGCCTACCTTCAACATCTCTACGACGAATTCCGAGTCGATCTGAACTGGCTGCTGACCGGTGAGCAGAGCAGTGCGAGTCAACCGGCAGGTGTCGTGCAGGATAAAGAGCTTGTTTATGCTCCTATGTTCGATGTGCAAGCCAGCGCCGGTATGGGCGCTGAGGTTCAGGCGGAAGATATAAACGACTATTTTGCCTTTACCCGGTCATTTCTCTCCTCACAGCTGGGTGTCTCCACGGACAGCCTCGCATTTATCAGCATTCGGGGAGAGAGTATGGAGCCCACGCTGTTTGATGGCGACAGGGTGCTGGTGGATATCTCTCGAAGAATGGTATCCGGTGAGGGACTCTATCTTATCCACACCGAAGATGGCCTGATGGCCAAACGGCTTCGTCCTCTGCGAGACAATGCCTTGCAGATTACCAGTGATAATCCCGCCTACCCAAGCTGGGTGGTGCATGCCAGCCAGATGGAGGAGAATCCTGTTGTTGGGCGCATTGTCTGGTGTGCTCGCTCTGTTTGATACCTGACAGGGGCGAGTGTCCGGATTAAACTTGACGATTCGGCGGGGGGTGCTTTGTATGAAGCTTGTGATATGAGATACGGCGAATGAATATGAAAAAATATCTGGTTGCTATTTCGTTGGGCATGCTGCTTTCCGGATGCTCTGCTCTTCAGCCTACACCGTCCGAGCTGGGTGATACTTCGCGTAATTCCATTGACTGGGAGGGTACTTACGAAGGGATTCTTCCCTGCGCGGACTGCAGCGGCATAAAGACGACGCTGACATTAAAGCCGGAAGAGGTTTATGAAGAGGTTGTCGAATACATTGGCCAACCTGACACGCAGTACATCACCGAAGGTCGATTCCAGTGGGACAGAAAAGGCAATAAGGTCATACTTTCTAATAAGAGAAAGTATATGGTGGGTGAGAATCAGGTGTTCCTGCTGGATAGTGACGGTAATCGGGTGACGGGTGAATTGGCGAATAGTTATCGTTTGATCAAGATGCCCTGAGCAAAAAAGCCCCGAAGCATAAGCTTCGGGGCTTTTTTATCTGAAGACCTGCCGCTGCCTGATACGCTGCTTATACCGCCTGCATTGGTGCAGGAATTCTCTATTCTGTTGTGGTTTTGTTGCCCAAAGCGGATTTGATAGCGCTTAGGTTATCGGCGCTGATTTTCCCTGTAGACAGGATATGAAAAACGGTAAATTTATAGAGATTCAGCATGTGGTCAATAAAGCTATTTTCTATCTGACTGATAGTCGATTCAATGTCAGAGGTAGAGGGATTATGTAACTGCTCACCTTTTACTGGCAAACCTGTGTTTTCTAAATTATCACCCCCAGAAATATTGAGTTTTTCCAAAGCTGGCAGTAGATCTGCCCGAGAATTTTGAGTAGCTACGGGATTATCAATCCGGATACAGACCTTATCATTAATCAGAACATCTACCTGAAAGTAGTTTATGAAGACGGTTTGGAATGATTTATCTGGCAGTGTATTTTTTAATACACTGTTTATGTGTTGCTGTAACAGGGTGGGATTTGAGTATTTAATTGTATAGTAATAAGGGGGGGTTAATTCCCAATAACTTTTTCTGAAGGCATTGTGCCACTGGGTTTTAGGGTCTGTTTCTGATTCATCTTTTTCGGAATTTTCGTCAAAAATTTCCAGAAAATAATTGTAGATAGAAACAAGCTCCAGGCATAATTCATTTAAGTTTTCTTTATTGCTGGAAGCAAAATGCAGGAGTGTCATGTTCCATAGCAGTTCCTCTTGGTCACTCTTGCTGTAATTTAGGAGCTCCCCTTTTGACAAGGATTTGAGCAGATTCAGGCTTGTCTCTGTCAGCACACAAGACGTAAAATAATGCTGAATTAGGAGACTGATTTTTTTTGTAATGTTTTTCCGAGCGGTGAGTATTGTCGGCGAGTCTCCGGATAAAATTTGTTTAATCGTAATCAGATTCTGTGCGGTCCATTCTTGTAAATTATCGGGAGTGATGATTTCTTTGGTAAGTCGATTTAGCAGTTCATTAATCAGGGTGCAGGAATACGCCGACTGCGAGAGTGTCGTGAATAGCTGAACTGTAGTCATGGCTGAAGCGTTCTGAAAGTAGACTTTATTTTGTTCGTTGAGGATTTTTGCTAGGCTCAACATTTCTTTTGATGTCTCCTTCGTTGGGGGGTTGTATCTTAAATGCAGCTGCTGGATATATTTGGAGCAAGATTCAATGCCATCCCTAACTATCGTAGCAGCATTAGTCAAATCTTCACGATGCAATTTTGTTTTTCTGGGATTACGGATGCTCCCCCTCGGGGGAATAGAGAGCACACTCTGTATTGACTTTTCGGAAGCGGTTGAAGGGGGGACATGGATTCCGTTTTTAGTCGGTTGGGCTACGAGAGTAGTTGGTAGAAAGGATGAGCAGAGGAGAGCCATCACAGAGATAAGGAGTGAAAGAAAGGGGGCAGCCTTCTTTGACATCATATGACTCGTTAGTGATATTGCAGGAAGCCAAGTAAAGGTAAGAATTGTATGTTAGGCAAGGTGGTTACCCTTTAGGTTTTATGGATATCTTCAACTCTCTAGCTGCCGGAGCCGCTGCGCCAGACGGTGGTCGACGTCGACGAGAGTGATGCAAGAGGAAATTGCGCGCAGAAAAAAGAGCGGAACTCTTTCATCCCTGTCCAGTCCTAAAATAGATTGACACTTTTTGACTTAAAGCACCTGATGTATTTCATCGGGTGTTTTGTATTTCAATGCCATGTGAG
>CAMRBW010000007.1 GCA_947040555.1 uncultured Oceanospirillales bacterium
CGCCGCTGTCGCCGTCGTCGTTCTTAGACTCCTCAGACGGCTTAGATGGGAAAAATTTTGTCTTCAAAGTAGTTAGTGAAGGTAATATTCCACGAAAAGAACTGACAATTTCCTTAAAGGCCGTAGTAATTCCGTAACCGTCACTAATGCCGAGTATCTTAGCAATTTCCTTTATTTGATCTTTTGGTATTGCATCTTCTTCAGAATTTTCATCATGTTTGGCTAGTTCACTTTTAAGGAACGTTGTTGAGGTGATCTGATCTTCCAATACAAGTGTTTCCAAATCTTTCTTGAACTTGACAAGCTGTGCTGTTTGCTCTTTGATGGAGTTTTCATTTTTAGTTAATGCTGCTGCTGCTGCTTCTGCTTTTTCTGATGTTTCCGTAGCTTCGTGCTTAGCTGTTCGAAGAGTTGATTTACTAAAAACTGATGATAGTAGAGCTGGATCTGACGGTGCTGCTTCTTCTGCTGCTTCTTTTGTTTTTAACGCCTTAACAGCGTCTTCTGCGTCTTTTGCTTCTTTTGCTGTTTTTGTTGCTACGTCTCTTAGTCCTATGTGTTCTTTCTTAATATTAGTCAGCTGAGTTTGACACAGACGATGAGCGTGACAACGGAAATTTAACGTGTCGAATTCGGTCGAAGCAGAATCAGTGCTTACATCAGTATCTCTGATTGCTTTAAGTGTTACTTCTCCCGAGTAGTTATCGAACTTAACTTTTTCATAGTGTTTATTTAACTCATCAGATCGGGCTGTCATCAGATTATTAGTTAATCGGATATACGCTTGGTTTTTGATAACGGTTATAGCGATCTTTGCAGCGCCATGATAATTTTGCCAAGGGAGGTGATGTTCCAGTTTCTGGACATCTTCTGTCTTTATATCGTTGAAAGATTTTCTTGTGATAAGAGTCAATATTGGTAGATCAAGCTGTTGGCTGTAATAAGCATCAGAAAATATAAATGCACTATCACCTGCATTAATGAGGGTATGGTTGCTAGATTGCTTGGGACTTCCTGATAGTCCAAAATCGCCACTATCATCAATAGTCAATGTATTTGCTTCAGGCTCGAAGGCCGTATGTATTTGCTGAGCAAAGTCATAACCATAATCATTACTGAGGGGAATGCTGCTTGCAGACTTTAGTAGTGCAGGAAGCTTCTCCAAAATCCGGTCGGAAAATGGATTGATGAGAGACTTTTTGCCTTTGCCGGCGACTTTATTCTTTAGCCACTTAACAGCAGTGTACTCGTCACTATTATTGATGCTGTGCAGAGTGCCTTTGTCCATAGCATCTGTCCACCATATCTGATTATTGGCGGTACCGAAGTCCACAGGAAAGCGGATCAATGAGCCAGCTTGATTATCTATGTAGGGGCGAATAAACAGAGCCAGTTTCTGTTCGTTTTGCTCCTCTAGTATGGCAGGGTAGAAACGAATCCTTGTTATATTATGTTCGTGGGCGGTTTTCTGGAGTTTCGCGAGCGCGAGCTCAAAACGCCCTTCGGGATCGGAGAACAGATTTTTACGCTTGATCAAGTCCAGATCCAAATAAGCGCTGGATGGGTTACCAGGATCATCAGAAGAGCTTGAAGTGACAAAAGTCAGGGCAAAATGATCATTCAGAGAGGATGTTTCAAAGGCAATCCCAGTAAAACCGACGGCGTTAAGCACGTGTTGACGTAATGCCTCTGGGATGGTTTTTTTCAACATAGGGGCATAAGCCAAAGTCCGTTTCAACAGCCAAAACACGTATTGATTAAAGGTGCTGTCCTTGAGAAAATCCCTTGAATAAAGCAAATCGGTATTGTTGGCAGCGAGTTTCCAGATTAGTTCGGATGCGGAAGTGCTGGTTGAGTAGTCACCAATAGCCGTACCCATACGCTGTGTAAAATCAGCGACATCTTCACCTTTCTTAGCGGAAAGCAGCTGGAAGAGCATACCAACTCGTGTGGAAAGGCAGTGCAGTGCAAGGATAGTTGCGATAGGTCCAATTTCTCCAGAAGCGGCCTCCCATGTGCGCTCTGCAAGCGAATGAGGATGGTCTGTGAGGTCGGCCCATTTGTAACCGGGAAGCCAGTGCCATTCAGGATGCGCCTGTATTATATTGCCAATTGAGAAAGAGAACGCATGGCTCTGACTTGTCGCCACAGCCCCACCGAGAGCCTTAATGTAATCGTGAGGGTGTCCATTAGCTTGAGCATCAGTAGCTTGAGCATGTGGCGCAATGCTGACTGCAATGCTGACTGCAATGCTTGCCGATAGTAACAAACGATTTAAAGCAATATTCGGACTCTGCATACTCGGCATATCTGTTCCTCAACAACTTAAGACAGTGTTATCTAATAAAATAAGAAATGCATAAAAAACGTTGTGGGTATATCTAGCAGGCGGTGCCGGTCTTGCAAGAAATCAACAGTAAAAAAATTTGAAAGACGGTTTTTTCTCTCTCTGTTGTTGTTTTAATGATGGCGTTTCAGGATTGTTATTCCTTTAGGGAATAATGAAAACAATCGATTTGTCTTGAACACAAAGTGTTGTACACAAAGTGTTGTACACAAAAGTCAGGAAACCTGACCCATTATGATCCCAAGCTATGTACGGGACAAAACTTGAAGCAAGGTCAAAAAGCTAATTTGGTCATTTTTTGAACAGTTGTTTTTCAGAACCCGGCGAAGCATATCTAATCCCAGTCGGAACAGACTTTTCTCTGGTCGCCAGTGTTTGTTAAGGGGAAGAACCTTCGCATCCCCATAGTGCCAATGCCCAATTATCAGGCACCAGGAAAACGACAGAGATAAAATACCAGGCAGCTTATCCATACGCTCCAGATCAGTCATATGGGTAGACTCAAAGTCGAATCCACGGCTTTTCAAACAGCCGAATAGTGTTTCAATAGACCAACGCTTGTAGTAGTCCCCAATCATAGTCTCAGGTTTCTTTGTTGCAACGACAATAAGGAGTCCTTTGATCGTGCGTCGAGCGGCAATGTACAGGTCAACATCGGCCACCCTGCGTTTGCTGTACCATGTCACTGTTTGATTCAACTTGACGTTCCAAAAAAACTGCTCTGCCTTGATATTTCTACCGCAATTACCGAGAACTTTGACGTCCCCTTTGATCCGTAGTCGACACAGAATGTTTTGCTCATCCAGCCACTTGAACCAGTCATGGCCTATAAATTCACGGTCGGCAAGCAGGCCATCAATCTTCTCAGCAGGGATCAATGTCAGAACTTTTTCCATCACTGCGATAGCTGGATTCAGCCTGAGATTTTGTCTGGAACTCTTCAGCCACACGATAGAGATTACAAGAGCGGCCCCTTATTAGAGCGAGAACGAATTGGGCAAGAAACACGATTCGGGCTTGATGCCAGGGGAGATGAGCTTTAAGCTCCTTTACCAATGAGCTGACGTCTTCCATGTACGTTATCTGTTCGGAGGTAAGAGACCGTACAGGTTATCCTACATGGACGTCAGCTCATATCTCAAATCCCTTGTCATATCTGGCCTTCAGCAGTTTTGTCCCGTACATAGGATCCCGAGAGGTTTGGCGTGGATATATGGGTAAAAGGGTGGCTGCTTCATGGGCATAAAAAAACCGGCAGAGAGACTGCCGGTTTTTTATTGTTACAGGGTTGTTCTATCAAACCTGTGGATGGGCGAGATTAAGCCGCTCTGGCGGTTGTATTGAATTGATCCCGAAGCTCTTCAATCTTGGCGACATACTCTTTGTACTCGCTGGATTCGTAGTGAGCGTAGTTCAGGTTTTTGAACAGGCTGGTCAGCTTTACGAAGAAGTCGCGAGCGTCTTTTTTATCGCTGAAGCGCAGTTCACGACGAGCAATATCAACAATCATATTGAAGTTGAACTGCTGACGAGCCATCGGGCAGGCCGCATCGATCTTGTCGAAGGCATCCTGTTGCAGGAAGACCATGTCCAGGAACAGAGCTTTCTGGTAGGTCACGTAGTCTGCCAGAGTGACACCCTCTTCACCCGTCACCTGCATCATCTGGTTAATGCTTTCTCCGGTCACGATGAGAGTCTGCATCTCTTTGACTTCGTTCACCCAGTTCTCAGAGACATTCTCCTTGTACCAGGGGGCCAGCTGCTCCAGGTAGCGGGACCAGGAGATCAGTGGATCGACCGCCGGGAAGAAGCGCTTGTAAGCACGGTCATAAGAGAGACCGAGGAAGCACTTCACTGTGGCCAGGGTGGACTGGGTGACAGGCTCTTCGAAGTTACCACCGGCCGGAGATACGGTGCCGATCATGGTCATGGAACCGGTGTCGCCATCTTCGTTGGTGATCACACCGGCACGCTCGTACAGACCTTTGATGGCGGAGTCGATGTAGGCCGGGAAGCCCTCTTCACCTGGAATCTCTTCCAAACGGTTGGAGGTTTCACGCATCGCCTGTGCCCAACGGGAGGTGGAGTCGGCCAATAGCAGCACGTTGTAGCCCATCTGACGGTAATACTCACCCAGGGTCATACCGGTGTAGATGGAGGCCTCACGGGCCGCAACCGGCATGGAGGAGGTGTTACAGATGATGGTGGTACGATCCATCAGGGTGCCGGAACCGGTGGGATCCTGCAGGTGCGGGAACTCAGTGATGGTCTCGACCACCTCACCAGCCCGTTCACCACAGGCGATAACGATCACGATATCGACAGAGGCGTACTTGGACAGGGTGTGCTGCAGTACGGTCTTGCCGGCACCGAACGGGCCAGGGATGCAGGCGGTGCCACCACGGGCGATCGGCAGGAAGGTGTCGATCAGGCGCTGTTGGGTGATCAGTGGCTCGGAGGGGAAGTGACGGGTGGTTTTGCCCTTGCGGCTCAGCGTGCCCGCGATGGACTGCTTCACCGGCCAGCGCTGGATCATGTTCAGTTCAAGCTCTTGACCCTGTTCGTCGATGACGCGGGCGATCACGGTATCCACCGTGAAGGTACCTTCCTGGATCCATTCAATGGTCACGGTGCCACGCTGGCGGAATGGCACCATGATTTTGTGGACAAAACGGCCTTCCTGTACGGTACCCAGGGTTTCACCGGCGTGCAGGGCGTCACCTTTACGGGCGGTCGCTACGAAGGACCACTGCTTGGTACGGTCCAGTGCGTCGATCTGAATGCCGCGCTTGAGGAAAGTGCCGTGTAGTTGGGCCAGACGCTCCAGCGGATTCTGCAGACCATCAAAGATCTGGCTCAAACAGCCGGGGCCGAGCTCCAGGGAGAGCAGCTCGCCGGACTGGTAGACCAGGTCTCCGATGCCGACGCCTTTGGTATCTTCAAACACCTGAATATCTGCGGTTTTGCCGTTAACGCGCAAAATCTCGGACATCAGGCGTTCGTCCAGGTCTTCGTTTTCCTTACGACCCGGTACTACGTACACCACTTCGTTTTTGATCAGGCTGGCGTCCGGGGTGGTGGTTTCGATGGTGAGAATGTCACCGTTCACCGCAATCACCCTGGCCGTCGCTGGACGCTCAGCCCCAGTGGTTTCAATCGTGCTCGCTTCAATCTTGCTCATAGTATTCTGTCAGTCCTAGCCGTATGACGTTCACGCAGGGCGTGGTCAGTTGTGGCTCAGTTGTGGCTTGCAGGCAGCTGGTCCTTAAAGGCACCCAGACTCTTTTCTACCAGATCCCGGAACCGGATACGGGCTCGTTCCGTATCGTAGGCCGTCCAGCGGGCGACCAGATTCCAGCGCAGCACATAGATGACCACGGCGGCAAAATCACTGGTGTGTTTCATGGACATATGGGAGAGATGATCCCATGTCGCCTGAAGAAGAATTTTTTCCAGCGCCACGCACTCACCGTTGCGTAAACATTCGCTGACCTTCGGGATCCAGGGAAAAGCACTGCCCAGACCGAGGGTGGAAGAGCTCCAGTGGCTGCGAATATATTGGTAACGGGTGCCGTAGCTCCATTTCGCTTCCGATGGCGCCGACTGACCGGCATGCTTGCGGCGCAGGGCAGCGACAATAGTGCGCATATCCTGACGCCAGTTGATCAGCTCGACCAGAGCCGGATTGTTCAGGGAGGACCGAATGCGGTCAGCCTGAAGAATCAGGGCTTTTTCATCGACATCATCGCCCAGATGATCCCAGTGCAGCAGATTCTCGATCACAACCAGCTTGCGCTGGTCTTCGGTGCCCAGCATGGACAGTCTTTTATCCAGCTGGAAGCGAGAGATCGGGGTCATCCTGCTGTTAAACAGCGAATCAATATGGGGCAGCGAAGTCAGTAATGTGTAGTAGGCATTTTCTGCCATGACTTGCTCCGTCGCAGGCTCTGCAAAGTCCGTGGCCGGACGGGGCAGAGCGACTGTGGTAACACAAATCGGATAGCCCGCCCGGAGTCACTCATGTGTAACAAGCGGGCTATCCACAGGGGTGGCATTTTACTTGACGGCGCCTTCCAGCAGGACGCGGAAGCGTGGCTGCAGATGTTTGAGCAGCAGTTCGCTGACCGCATCGTCATCCAGTTCCACTTCGACGTTTTTGTCGAGCAGACGGAACGTCACACCGGACTTCAGGGTCTGGCTGACGGTGAAGGTGATCCCTTCTGCCAGCATCTCCTTGCCCTGACGGGTGACGAAGTAGGCCAGTGAACCTTCCTTCAGCTCTTCAGGATTGGCGCTCAGATCGTCAACACCGATCACCTTGGCCGGCAGGATCGCCTGCAGCTGCTTCTCGTTACGCAGTGGCGTGCGACCGGCCACTTCGACGATCATTTTCTGCAGCAGTTCCTGGTCCTGCATTTCAACGGCGACCGCATCGCTGATGCGTTTGGAGAACTTCTCCATCAGGTAGCCTTTCAGCTCCAGCACCGCGTTGCGACCGGCCAGTTCCAGCGCTTCATTGCCGGATTTTACGGTGAAGTCTGCCTCTCTCTGGGCTTTGGCGACGAGTGTTGCGGCTTCCTTACGGGCTTTAGCGACAATGCGCTCCGCTTCGTCCTGCGCTTCAGTAACCAGACGGTCAGCTTCGGTGCGACCAGAGGCAACGCCTTGAGTACGCAGCTTTTCGATCAGCTGTTGTACACCGGCAGAGACCTGGGGGTTAGCAGTAGTCATCAATATTCTCCCTGTTTTTTGGTAGGATCAGGCGACGATGGCCTGACCCATAACCAGAGCGAATACAAAGGCAAATACCGCAAAACCCTCTACGATCGCAGCAGGGGCGATGGAGAGACCAAAGACTTCCGGCTTGTTCTTGGACGCGTTGATGGATGCGGCCACAGCCTGACCTTGATAGATAGCGGAATACATCAGTGCAATACCGGTCAGCAGACCGATACCGAACAGGCCACCACTGGTCTGCATGCTGACACCCAGACCAGACAGGGTGAACATGATTACGATGCCGTAGATAACCTGGGAAGAGGGCATCGCGGAGACGCCGACAAACTTGCCGTAGCCGGATTCAACATCCAGCATGGCGCCACAGGCGGCCTGTCCAGCGACGGAGCAGCCGATAGCGGAACCTACGGCACCCAGTGCCACGGGAGCGAATACACCAATCCAGCCCATCGCGATGATTAGTTGTTCCATTTTCAATCCTCTTGTTTGCGAAATGCTTTGAATGGGTAGCCTTCGTCGGACATACCCCAGTTAACAAATTCAATAACGTTGAGACGCATGCCGTGAACCACGCCACTCATGATACAGAGCGCAAAGTTCAGAACATGACCGAGAAGCAGAATGACACCGGCAAATAGCACGCCGGTCACCGGACTGCTGTCCAGAGCATCCTTGGCCAGGTTGTTGAAGGTCATCGCCAGCGACGCACCCGACAGACCCAGCGCGAACAGACGCATGTAGCTCAGCACATCACCAAAGGCACCGGTGATGTTGTAGATCGCCTTCAGACCATCCAGAGTACGCAGGATCTTACCTTTGGTGGTGGCATAGGGGCGTTCACTGCTGAACCAGAATACTGTACCGATACCGCCAATAATCATCAGCCAGCCAAGCGTTGTGCCGAGTAGCGCGAAGATATAGCCGATTTTGCCAAGGTACATGAACACACCACCGAGCATGGTCGCTGACCAGCCCAGGTGGGCGTACGATGTGGTTTTATGACGGTTGATCCAGTAGTTCATAAAGTTGGCGATGATCAGATGAGCGACACCCACCACGATGGACAGAGTCATCATCGCGTTGTAATCGTTCATATTGATAAAGGCCAGCTTGTCAAGGACGCTGTTTGGCTCCGGCGCTACCCCGAAGTAACTGCCGATCATCACACCCCAGAGCATACCGAGGGTGGACATAAAGTAACCCATATTCAGCAGACGACGACCGCCTTCTGTTTGCCCCATCTTCTTGTGGAACATGAGGAAAATGCCGAACAGAATCGCGCAGTAAGCGGCATCACTCATGATCATGGCGAAGAACAGGGAGAAGGAGTAGAACACCATATTGCCCGGGTCCCAGGAACGGTAGCCGGGCACCTGGAAGAAGCTGAACGCCTCACTGCCGCCGCCGGTCCGCAAGGAGCTTTCCAGTAGCGTGGGGGGGGCGTCTTCGTCGGTCGGCTCCTCAAAGGTGACCGCTGCCAGCTTCTGATCGACGAACAGGCGAATATCCTGCTCACGATCTTCAGGCATCCAGCCGGACACCAGGAAGAACTGATCCTCTTCAAGGGTGGCGCTGGCCACTTCCTGCAGGGTCTGTTCATCCTGAAAGCGAGCGATCGCCTGGGATATGATGTAGACCCAGCGGGTTAGCGTCTCCCGTTCACTCTGAATATCTTCCAGGGCGATTTCTGCCTCTTCAAGGCGAATCTGCAGTTCATCGAGGGAGTGCTTGCCGACGTGGGAACGCTTGATCGGCAGGATATCGGTGCTGGGTTCCTGCTTGGACAGCACAACAACGTAGGCATCTTTGTTGTCCTGATGCACCACCTCGTAAGGCAGCTCGAGTGCCTCAACGGCGATCATCTCTTTCAGGGGAACAACATAAAACCACAGTCGTATACTGGCCATCGCGCGCAGGGGGGCAAAATTGAATTCACCCCAGGGCTGAACCTCTCGGATACGCTTGATCAAGGCATCACGCTTATCAGCGGTTTGGCGATGCTCAAGTTTGTTGGCCTGCACCTTGTTGACGATATCGTTGGCGGTCAGCTCACCGCTACGGCGAGTCTCCCGGCGGCGCATCGGACAGCTGGTCAGCCAGTGCAGCGCATCCTTGGCGGATTGGACTTCACTCTGTTCACCAAAGGTCTCTTCCGACTGACGCAGGGGAATCAGGTGCATGCAGCCCAGACTTTGCAGTCCGCGCAGCAGCTCCTCTTTCTCACTGGACAGCCCCCACAGGGTGATCTTTTTGAGAGCCTTGATACTCATGGTATATCTCTCCCTTGGCCAGCTTCAGCAGCCACGGCCTGCGCAGCTTCACGGGTGCGAATTTGCTGTGCTTCTGCCGCATCCATTTTTGATTTGGAGATCTTGGCATTGACCACACCGGCCCGATCCTGATCAGACAGAAAGATCTTGATGCGGGCGATGTTGCGCCTGGTCTGTGGAATCAGCACTTTGGAGAACAGGTTGACCCGCTGGGAGGTGGTGCGGGTGGCCGCACTGATCTCCTGGTAGCGGAGTTCACGCACCTGGCTTTCGATATGAAGCTCGGCCATTTCCTTCAGGCGTTCTACCAGAAAGTCAACCCAGTGGGGTTTGACCAGGTAGCTGTAGGGTTTGACTTCCACTTCTACTTTTTCAAGCCGTGGTACGCTGGTTCCCACAATGTTCTGTTCACCCAGAACAACGTTGGTCACTCTGACCAGACCGTCAACATCGATATCTTCGTAAGCCAGCATGGGCAGCTGGGCGGCGATATCTTTCTCGATCTGTTCAATGCGTTCGCGCGCTTCGGAGAGAGCCAGTTCAGCCTTCTTGCGTTCCACCATCAGTTGCTGGCGCTTGAGTTCAAGCGCAGGCAGGTAGCGGTTGAAGGTCTTGAGGCTGGCTTTTTCCTTGTTCAGCGAGCTTTTGTTTAACGATATTTTTGTGGCCATCTATCAGGCCTCCGCGGTGGCAGCCGCCTCAGTGATCTGGGCATCGGCACGGTAATCGGGCCAGTACTTTTCCACCAGACTCTGCTTCATCAGCGTCTCTTCCTGAGAGAAACACGCGGCCAGGGTCTGCCAGCAGGTGTCCAGAGCTTCTTCCAGAGGCATGACGGCGTCCAGGCTCATGAAGCGGGTGCGGAACAGGTCACCGAACTTGATGGTCTTCAAGTCGTAATCAGACAGCTCAAAAGCCATCGCCTGCTTCTGCTTGGCGTTCACGGAGTCGGAGTAGAAGCGGATCATGGTGTTCATGATCTGTGGATGGTCTTCACGGGTCTCTTTACCGGCGACCATCTGCTTCAGACGGGACAGGGAGCCGAAGGGATCCAGCATGCCGTCGTGCAGGTAGAACTGACCTTCGGTGATGTAACCGGTGTTGTCCGGAACCGGGTGGGTGACGTCGTTACCGGGCATGGTAGTCACTGCCAGGATGGTGACCGAACCTGCGCCTTTGTAGTCGGCAGCCTTTTCGTAACGCTTGGCCAGCTGAGAGTAAAGATCACCCATGTAACCACGGTTGGCCGGGATCTTGTCCATCGCTACACCGATCTCTTTCATGGAGTCCGCGTAGGAGGTCATGTCGGTGAGCAGAACCAGGACCTTTTTGCCCTCTTTAACCGCGAAGTTCTCGGCCGTGGCCAGCGCCAGATCCGGAATCATCAGGCGTTCTACGGTCGGGTCGGAAGCCAGGTTGGAATACATCACGGTACGGGATGATACGCCGGCTTTTTCGAATTCGGTCTTGAAGAAGTGGTAGTCGTCGAAGATCAGACCCATACCACCAAATACCACAACGTCCGCTTCGGCCTGAATGGCGATGCGGGCCAGGAACTGGTTGTAGGGTTCACCGGAGACGGAGAAGATGGGGATTTTCTGGGATTCAACGAGGGTATTGAAAACATCGATCATCGGTACATTGGTACGTACCATGCGGGAGGCGAGGACACGCTGGGTCGGATTGACGGAAGGGCCATCGATAACCACTTTCGGATCCTGATCCAGAGAAGGACCGCCGTCGATACTCTCACCGGCACCATTAAAGATGCGCCCCAGAATGTTAGGGGAGTAGATGGCCTTCATCGGCTCGCCGAGGAAGCAGACCGCAGAAGTGGTAGACAATCCCCTGGTGCCGGCAAAGACCTGCAGTGATACTTCGTTGCCCTTCAGACGAATGATCTGGGCCATGGAGTAAGGCTGGCCATTCTGCTCGATCAGGGCGAGATCACCGTTGCGGGCCTGTGACTGGCTACCATCCAGACTAGGAACCTCAACCCGAATGATGTCACCGACAATACTGAGTATGTTGGTGTAACGCACAAGGCTCTGGGACATATGTTGTTTCCTGTCCTGAAATAAGGAGTCTCTTGGAAGCAGATTCACACAGCGCCGGGTTTGGGGCGATGCAAGCGCCTGCACCTGCGCTGCTTCTCGAAAAACCTGTGATAGGCAACCAAACCCCGATGTCTGCCTTTTCTGCTGACGAGCTCCTGGTCAATTTACCCGGAGCGGCGTAACTGCGTACTTTGTGCTTCTGCAGAGGCGCTTATCCGGTCTTGCCGCATGTGCAGCATTTTGAAACACATTTTACAAAAAAAAATTAAAAACAATGTGTCGCGTACATTCGCACACCACACCATGCACCACGAAATCATGACCTTGAAAACGATTTTTGATTTCAGTTATTGATGGCGTTGCGAATCCTACCTGACAATTGTTAGTCGTAGTACCTGATTCCTTTCGGAATGTTCACCTTGACGAAGGTGCCAGAACTACCTGCCAATATTGTTTCTGCGCAGTGCAGTCTGCCAATCGCCCCAAACTTACCACCTGATCTTACGAAATGGCATACGCATTCAACCTTACCCTCGTTGGTATTATCCGTAATTGACAGCGTCGAAATATGTTCCGGCGTGCATTCTTTGATCTTGCGAGTTACCACATCATCGTTGCGAATTTCCAGCGCTTCCTGATCTGTCAGATAGAGCAATCCGTCAGCTTCCAGCCCTTCAGCCAGAAGCTGGGCGGTTCGGTCCGGATCAATGATTGCGGCTACACCGTGGAGTTCTCCTTCTACATCCCGTCGAACCGGAACGCCGCCGCCGCTGCCGCAGACAAGGGTGATATTTCCGGATGAGACAATATGGCGAAGGGCGGAGAGCCCGAAAATTTCCCGAGGCATAGGGGAGGGGACAACGCGACGGAAATAGTGACCGTCCTTGTTCAATACCCAGTCCGGCCAGGCATCTTTGATGAACTGGGCTTCATCATGGGTGTACACCGGTCCGGTCCAGGTATTCGGTGTGGCCATGGCCGGATCGTCCGGATCGATAAGCGTCTGGATGGACACGCTACAGATGTTCTGTTTTGGCAGTGCGTTGTACAGCTCCTTTTCAAAGCCAAAACCCGCCATGCCTTTACTCATCGCGCCCAGAGCATCCAGGGGATAATTGTTCACTTCTTCGTAGCTCTCGTTCATCAGCGACAGCAGGGCGACCTGAGCACCAAGATCATGAACGATAACGGTCTGATGCTCTTCGGCAATTTTCGCAATGGCGGCTGCAGCTGCCCGGATATTTTCCCGTTGTATGTGCGCTTCCAATGGTTGGTTACGCCCAAGAATGGTATTGCTGTCAAGCACCAAAACAAGAAGCATGTTAGAGAGTCTCCTGAACGGCCTGCGGAAAGAACAGTGAACAGAAATAGACCGTCACCTACCGCACCAGTAAGGTTTTTGTCTGCTACTGATTTATACAAGACCATTGTCTTGTGAGGGGCAGCAGCACCAAAGCTGTGTATCTATATAGTCAATAAACGAAAGGGCGCAAAATACACTTTTTATTTAGGTGCTGATTTAGGTACTGATTTAGGTACTGATTTAGGTGTTATTGATGGACTTCAGGAAGGCAGGTCATACAGCCACGTAAAGAGTGACAGACAGATGTTCAACTTTCAGTTGGCTGTATGACGATATCGACTGTGTTATGTCATCTGACAGGAATGATCAGGCGGTTATCTATCAGATATCATCCCGTTCCAGTGGGCAACTCATACAGCGAGCCCCGCCCCGTCCGCGCCCGAGTTCATCGCCGGGAATGGTGAGCACGTTGATGCCCGCTTTTTGCATGTTTTCGATGGTGTAGATGTTGCGTTCATAGGCGACTACGGTTCCGGGTTTAATCGCAAGTACGTTGTTGGCATCATTCCACTGTTCCCGTTCGGCTTCAAAAACGTCGCCACCGGTGGGTATCATGCGCAAGGTGTCGAGCGCCAGCGCCCGGGCAATGGCATTGATAAAACCATCGTTTATTTTGGTGAAGATGATCTCTTCATCATCTCCCTCTTTGGGGGTGAGTTCCCAGCAATTATTGTCCTGCATGATCGGGGGAAAGTAGGAGAAGCAGTCTCTATCCATTTGGGTTAATACCGTATCCAGATGCATGCAGCTGCGTGCCTTGGGCAATTGCAGGGCGATCACCTTGTTAGCCTGACCGGTTTTGAACAGCGCCCGGCTCAGGTTTTCAACACCCTGCGATGTGGTTCGTTCAGACATGCCTATCAGGACCGTCCCCCTGCCAAGAACAAGTACGTCTCCGCCTTCTATGGTGGCGTTATCATAGTTGTCGTCAGTGTCACCATAGTAGGTGTTGAAGTGTGCCTGCCGGAACATCGGATGAAACTTGTAAATTGCGCGAAAGTGAATAGTTTCGCGTTTGCGGGCAGACTTTGCCATCGGGTTTATAGAAACACCGCCGTATATCCAGCAGGAGGTGTCTCTGGTAAACAGATGATTGGGAATGGGAGGGTGAATGAAGTCGGTTTTGCCCATCATACACAGTGTTGGATTGCTGGAGGTGGAGTCAAATTCATCAACTGTCAGCCCTCCGGACAGGTAGGCGGCAAGATCCTCATTATTCATTTCCTCAAAAAAACACCGGACTTCCCTGGCCAGAGTCTTTCCGTAATGGTGTTCACTGCAGTGACGATCCAAAATCCATGATTTTGCTTCAGGTACAGCAAGGGTTTCTGTAAAGATATCTTTCAGAAGAGAGACTTCAACGCCTTGACCTTCAAGCACTTGCCGAAAAATATCATGCTCTGCTTCGGCGCGTTCTGCGTGTAAGACATCATCAAACAACAGCTCCTGACAGTTGGACGGAGTCAGACGACGAAGAGAGAGTTCCGGTCGATGAAGCAGCACCCTTCGAAGCTGACCAACTTCGGAACCAACATAGAAACGGGACATTATTATTATCTCCTGTATATCGAACAGGTTTTTATTTTTTACGCTTTATGTGCATGGCTATAGATAGTCTGACAGATGTCGGAAGACTTAGCTTATCACGGCTTTTTGTAGGTTAATCAAGTTCAAATGTTTATTGTGGAATTCAGTCCTGTTCTTTGCTCAGAAACTTGCGCGCATTGTCTGAAACAACTTCACCGGTCTGGGTATCGACAGCCATCAAACGTTGCTGTCTGGTTTTGTCCAGATAGATGATGATGCGGACATCACGACCATTTTGTTTTGCCTGACGCGTACGGATAATCTTGGTAATGCTGTACTTGCCACGGAGATCGGCCAGTAGAATTTCCAGCGGAATTTTTTTCTGGCCTTTTGGAACGACGTAGCTTCTGTCTCTGATCACCTCACCGGTGATTGAGTCAATGGTCATAATGCGCGTGTCCCTGGTCTCGGGCAGCAGGTAGATCACTTTGTCGGCTTCCCGCCCGTTTTCATCCGCTTCGAAGGTTTTGATGATGTTCATGTCAGGGTGTGTTTTTCGGACGGTGGCAATCAATTTTTCAAGGTGCAAAGCTCTGGGAGAGCTGGGAATACTTTTTTCTGGTGCAGGTGCAGGTGCTGGTGCTGTTGGTGCCGGAGCCGGGGCTTCTGCCATGATCATAGTAGAAGTCAGTAGACAACAAAGAGAGGCTATTTGCAGTTGGCGCAGAATCTTTCGGTCTTGATGTGGGAAACTAAAGAGAGGGGTCATGGTCAATTCTCGACACGGGATGTTTGAAACCTAGAAGTAAATTTAGGGAAAATCCAGTATTGAGAATTGACAACTGTTTTTTATTGCTTGCTCAAGTTACGTACAGTTTTTCAGACCAATAACGCCTGCACACCATCGTATCGACTTCGCACACCTATCAGGAAGAAGTAATATAGCGGGGCTATATAGGAGACACTGGTTTTCCATTTCACGCTGTCCACTTATAGAGAACCACTTACGTAGAGAACCATATGCTTCTGTCAAAATTTGGGGAAAAGTTCACCTGCCACTCGGGAATACTGTCATTGATGGATGACCTGGGAAATGCTCTTGCCGGCAATGATCACATGATCATGATGGGGGGAGGGAACCCTGCCCATATCCCTGAAATGGAGGATATTTTCCGACAGCGATTGCAGTGTATTCTGGACTCCAGGAATCAATTTAGCCGGCTAATCGGTACCTATGATCCTCCGGCGGGTGATCAGGATTTCTGCCGGGAGCTGGCGGCCATGCTGCGGCGCAGATTTGGCTGGAAACTGACGGCGCGCAATATCTGCCTGACCCAGGGTAGCCAGACCGCCTTTTTCATGCTGTTTAATATATTGGGCGGGCCAACCAGGAGTGGACAAAAGCGCAGGATTCAGCTGCCGCTGGCTCCCGAGTACATCGGTTACAGCGATTGTGGCATCGGTGAAGAGCTGTTTGCCGCTGAACGGCCGGATATCGAAGAGATTGATGCCCACACCTTTAAATACCATGTGAATTTTGATGCCCTGAATGTCAATCGTGATACTGCGGCTCTGTGTATCTCCCGACCAACCAACCCTACCGGTAATGTACTGACCGACGGGGAGCTTGAACGGCTCAATGCTCTGGCCAAAGAACACGATATTCCTCTCATCATTGATGGCGCCTACGGGCTACCCTTTCCCGAGCTGATATTTACCGAAGCGACCCCCCACTGGGATGAGCATGTGATCCTCTGTCTGAGCCTCTCCAAATTGGGTTTGCCGGCTCTGCGTACCGGCATTGTCATCGCTTGTGAAGAGGTCATTGCCGCCGTTTCAGCTATGAATGCCATCACCAGCCTCGCACCCAACAGCGTCGGCGCTATGGTGACCGTCGATATGATTCGTGATGACAGCATCATGACCATGAGCCAGACCATCATTCGCCCCTGGTATGAAGAGCGGCTTGCGTTTGCCTGCCGTGAGTTCAAACGGGCGCTGGGGGAGGAGCTGCCGTGGGCGATGCACAAGCCGGAAGGTGCCATGTTCCTGTGGCTCTGGTTTCGGGATCTTCCTATCACCAGTCTGGCGCTTTATGAGCGGCTGAAGCAGAGAGGGGTGCTGGTGGTCTCTGGTCACTATTTTTTCCCCGGCCTGAAAGAGGAGTGGCAACACCGCCATGAGTGCCTTAGGGTGACTTATACCCGGGATCAGGATACTGTACGACGAGGTATTGATATTATTGCCGAAGAGGTACGCAAGGCCTATTCAGAAACGCTCACTAAATAGACGGAAGAACTCACTAAATAGACGGAAGAACTCACTAAATAGACGGAAGAACTCACTAAATAGACGGAAAAGCCATCGGTTGTTGCACTCTGTGCTACCGAGGTGGGGTTTGGTGCTGTGTTAAGTTTGGCTAATAAGTGATTCTCACATCACAGCACCCACCATCCCATATAGGCTTAATTCCCACAAAAAAATACTATTTATATTGTTTATATTTGTGTCGTTTATAACCGGGCCATACAGAAAATATGATTACTCAGTCAATGGAGTCGTCGGACTCTTCAGCAAAAACGAAGAAAAAACTGGGAGTCTGGATGTGCGCCGCCCTCGTCGTCGGTAACATGATTGGCTCAGGCATATTTCTGCTGCCGGCAACGCTGGCCAACTACGGCACCATCAGTCTGGGAGGTTGGCTGTTTACCGGTATCGGTGCCATCTTGCTGGCGCTGGTGTTTTCACGTATGAGCCAGATCATTCCTTCTGCTGGTGGTCCCTATGCGTACAGTCGTGCCGGGCTTGGTGAATTTGCCGGCTTTCTGATTGCCTGGGGCTACTGGATCGGCCTGTGGTCCGGTAACGCCGCTATCGTGGTGGCTATGGTCGGCTATCTTGGCATCTTCTTCCCCTCTGTGGTGGAGAATCCGCTGCTGGGGGCCGGTATCTCTATCGCGGCCATCTGGATGACGGCCTTTATCAACTGCCGGGGTATCCGTTCAGCCGGAACCTTCCAGTTGGTCACCACCATTCTCAAGCTGCTGCCTCTGGGTCTGGTGACGCTGGTCGGTCTGTTCGCCATCAATCCTGAGAACTTTAGTGCGGTCACTTTCAATCTCAGCGGTGAAAGCAATTTTACAGCGATCAGCTCAACAGCGGCGCTCTGTCTGTGGGCTTTCCTGGGATTAGAGTCCGCCTGTGTCCCTTCCGAGAATGTTGAAAATCCGAAGCGTACCATTCCTCTGGCGACCATCCTCGGCACCCTGTTTGCAGCTGTGCTCTATATTCTCGCCACTATCTCCCTGATGGGGGTGATCAATCCGGCAGATCTGGCACAGTCCACCGCGCCGTTTGCGGATGCTGCCCGACTGCTGATGGGCCCCGTCGGGGCGATGGTGGTTGGTGTGGGTGCCGTTGTCTCCTGCCTTGGCGCTCTGAACGGCTGGACGCTGCTGGCCGCACAAATCCCTATGGCTGCCGCCCGTGATGGTCTGTTTCCGCAGAGTTTCTGTAAGCTGTCGTCCCGTGGTACGCCGGTGATCAGCATTATAATCTCTACCGTGCTGGTGACGCTGTTGGTACTGGTCAACTTCAACAAGGGGCTGGTTGGTGCGTTTAACTTTATTATTAGTCTGGCGGTTATGACCACCCTGTTGCCGTATACCATGACGACGATGTCGAAGCTGGTATTGATGCTCGGTCGCAAGAAAGAGTGCGGCAAACCGATGCTGAACACACTGGATATCATCATCACCGTTCTGGCCTTCCTGTACTCCCTGTGGGCGCTGGCCGGTAGCGGGCATGAGACTGTGTACTGGGGCTTCCTGCTGCTGATCGCCGGGATTCCGGTTTACGTCTGGATAGAATGGCAGAAACGTAAGGATAACGACGAGGTATTCTCTCTGCCTCAGCACGCCGAGTAACTCAAGCCGTTCCTCTGAGAGCCTGTTCACAACCAGCGAGAAGGTTGTGAACAGGTTGGCTTCTCACCACACCTGATTCGGTGTTCCTCAAATTTTCCCAGCAAGAATCCACACAACGGGCCGATAACATTTTTTCAAGCAGTTAGTAGTCAGAAGCCCCGCAGGGAGTGCATTTCCATGGAGTTCAAGGATCCTAGCATCCGGTCTCAATCCGGGTATTATTCTTTTGCCGGTAAGTACAGTGGAGAGTGGATCTCACTGGAAAATATAGCCGGCTGTCGTCTCACCCGAAAAACAATGGCCTGCCTTGAGTACGGACTCGTTAACGAGTGTCTCAAGCTGATGGGGAGTGACGATGAGTGTGCCCGTCAAAAGGCAGAAGTGCGAGCCGATCTTGCCTTGATGGCAGTCGGTCTGCTGCGCTTCGAGCCAGGACGGGGGATGGTGAAAACGTCGGGATTTCTATCCCGGCTACGGTTCTGGCAGATAGAACAGGCCTGTGCCTTGATTCAGCTGCAACCGGATGAATTGTGTCAGGAGGCACTCTGGCGGGTCGATGCACTGCCTGAGTCCCTTGTTGAGGATACATTGAGTCGGACATTGCGGGTCAGCCCCGGTGCGCCGGCAGAGCTGCCGGTCACCTTGTGTGACTTCTGGAATACCGGGCTGTTTTCGGAAAACAAGATCACCGCGGCCCGCTTGCTGGAGTGCCGTTCCAGAGCGGTAGAGTGGGTGGACAAACGCTGTTCCAATGATCCTCGCGTGATGTTGGCTTACTTGCGAACCCTGTATATCCATCTGCGTGAAAGGCCAGAAGCGGCAGCGGTTTACGTACTGTTTAAAAGACTTGAAGATGCGGTGGCCCTTTGGAAGCAGGGCTATTTGCTGGGCGAAGAGTTTTTCCGCATTGATGAGTCTGTCGAAAGTGGCATGCGTACCGGGCTGCAGGTGATGGTGCAGCATCTTTACGGCATTCAGCGTAACCCGGACTTTCCATGGAGTGAGATGATCAAAGAAAGCTCACTGGGCATTGTCTGGCAGCATGAGGGCGATCAACAGAGCTGATATTCGTCTCTTCAGGTAGGGTCTGCTAAATGGCTGACCGGCTTATCATAATATTCGAGATCGTGTTGGTGAAATGTTTGAAGTTGTAGTGCGATCTCGGCTTATCCCTGTTTTCTCCGTACCTTTTTTGGGTTTATACGTATCACCTTGGTGTAATTACTGAGCTGAAAGTCGCTCTTTCGTATGTAGTATCGGAAGCATGAAAAGTTTTCGACTATAGACAGCTAAGGAGTGATATGGAATCAACTCAGATGGAGCCGATGCCATCGGCTCAGAGCAGCCAGTCTGGCGCGCTGAATCGTTTTTTGAATATTGTGGAAAGGGCCGGTAACAGGCTGCCTGATCCAGCAATCATGTTCCTCTATGCCACCCTGATGGTCTGGGTAGCCTCTCTTGCTTTTTCCATGATGAGCTTTGATCTCATCAATCCGCGCACGGGCGAAGCCATCGTCATAAACAACCTGCTGACCGGCACCGCTATGGCGGAATTTCTGGCCAGTATGGTTACCACCTTTACCGGCTTTGCTCCTCTGGGTATCGTGCTGGTGGCCATGCTGGGTGTGGGTGTGGCCGATGAGGCGGGTTACATCAATACCGGCCTGAAAAAGCTGCTGAATATTACCCCGAAGCGTTATCTGACCCCGATGCTGATTCTGGTGGCGATTCTTAGCCACGTGGCATCCGATGCCGGTTATGTTCTGGTTATTCCTATCGGTGCGCTGATGTTCAAGGCGGCCGGTCGTCATCCGCTGGCCGGTATTGCGGCCGCGTTTGCCGGTGTTTCCGGTGGTTTCTCCGCCAACATCCTGCCTTCCGGCAGTGACCCGCTGCTGCAGGGTTTCACCCAGTCTGCGGCGCAGCTGCTTGATCCGGCTTATCTGGTGAATCCGCTGTGTAACATTTTCTTCACCGCCGCTTCCAGTATCATCGTGATTCTGGTGGGCTGGTATGTGACCGAGAAGATTGTTGAGCCGCGCCTTGCCAGTGTTGAAGTCGATGGCGATGCGCCGGAAACCGACGTGGACGCTTTGACCGCTCAGGAAAACAGCGCGTTCAAACGTGGCAGCTATAGCATGCTGGCGGTGATCGCGCTGGTGACTGTGTGGGCATTTCCTGAGAGCTCTCCGCTCCGTTCCGCCGCTGGCGAACTGACCTCTTACAGCGCCCCGCTGATGCAGTCCATCGTGCCGCTGATCTTCCTGATCTTCGTGACGCCTGGTGTGATCTACGGTTTCAGCACCGGCAAGTTCAAGAAGGCGGGTGATGTCTCTGTGGCTATGGGTAACACCCTGGGCAGTATGAAATCCTTTATGGTGATGGCATTCTTCTGTGCCCTGTTCCTGAAGGCCTTTGGTGACTCCAACCTGGGTACGTTGCTGGCGCTGTCTGGTGCTGAACTGCTGCAGTCTCTGGCGCTGCCTGGTGAGATGACCATCGTGTTCATGATCCTGCTGACCGCCACCGTCAACCTGCTGATCGGCTCTGCCTCTGCCAAGTGGGCGCTGCTCGGTCCGATCATGGTTCCGATGCTGATGGCTGTGGGCATCTCTCCAGAGCTGACTCAGGCGGCTTTCCGGGTGGGTGATTCTGTCTCCAACATCATCTCGCCGCTGATGGTCTTCTTCCCGCTGATGGTGGTTTACGCCCAGCGTTATGTGAAGAGCACCGGTATCGGCTCTCTGGTGGCGATCATGATGCCTTATACCGTGGCGCTGACCATCGTCTGGACCCTGTTCCTGCTGGGTTACTGGGCTCTTGGCCTGCCGCTGGGTCTGCAGGCTCCTTACGTTTATCCTGCTATGTAATTGCCGGGTTATGAAAAAAAAGGCGAAGCTTTTTACGGCTTCGCCTTTTTTTAGACCTGCAGATTATCTCGTCCAGAAAACCCGTCCAGAAAACCGGTCCAGAAAACCGGTCCAGAAAACCGGTCCAGAAAAGGACACCCATGGTCCAGAAAAGTCCAGAAAAGGACACCCATAATTTTTGGTCAAAATATGGATGTCCTTTTCTACCCTGTCCTTTTCTACCCCAGTCTTTCTTGCGTGCAACCAGCACTGGGCATACTAGTCTACGTTAGACTGTCGAGGCTGGGAGTAAGACCATGAGCAAGCTCTGTTCTTCTGTATTTCTGTTCGCGAATCTTTCGATGTTGTTAGTTCCTTGTACCGCACTGGCTGGTAAGCCCAAATCCGTAACGAATGGCGTTCAGCAAGCTCCTGACCGTCCTTTGGGGGACACCAAAACATGCACCAAAGAGAGCTTCCCACAAAAATCGGGACTAAAAAAATGGATGGTGGCGACAATCGCTACGGATTATCGTGAACTGTCCCATAACGATATATGCCAGAAAATGTGGAATGAGCCATTAACAAAGCGGAAATGGAACGTTGTGAAATTACAGGTGCTAGATGATTCGTTTCAGAAACGATTGTCAGGAAAAACATACCCGGATGAAGAGATACAGGTAGAGGTGTTTGATAAATATTTGCGCAGCATTCAATCGAACGTTTCCTATTACAGCGAATGGTGTCGTCCTGATTTTAAGTTATTCGACTTCAAGATCAATGTCAGCATCCCCACCGACACAGAAAACAGAGACGTTCTCAGCAGCTTTCTGATTTGGTACCACGAAGGGGAAGATAATGGTGATGGCAGCCTGGGGGGATTATATGAATGCATTGCCGACATAATCTCCTCTCCCCTTAAGAATGTCGATAGGTTACTCCCGCAGCAATCAGGCAGGGAAACGGCTTTTCCTACCGGGTCTGATGCCAAAAATTCAACGGTGAGTATCTTCTCGGGTAGCGATGGAATGACCTATCTGGCAACAGACAATAAAGAAGACAGCCCCCGGTTCCAGGTATCAACACTTAAGGACAGCCAGAGCTCGTACCTGGTTGAACCCGATTGGGACTCTCATCAGTGGATACAAGACTCCTCCAGTCCCTCTTCCCAAAATCGGTCACGCAGACGAAGGCACGAGACTGTGCAAATCACAGCAGAAGTGTATCAGCCTCCGGTACAAACCAGTAGGAGTGATCGCCGCGATTACATAGTGGTTCCCGATCAAGATTCTATTGAAAATCAGCTAAAAAAGAGTAGCGTATCAGATATGTTGACTCCGCCATCAGAACCCTCGGACGGTGAGGGGAGTGTGTTTGGCTATATATTATCCTGGATTATGTCTTCGTGGGCGAAACCGAGGTCACCACAATTAACGGATGTGGTTCATGATCTGGCAAAGCTGCGCCTGAGCGATGATGCCGTAGCAAATTACCGTGACCTGTATCGCATTGGTTCCGGGGGATTCGGCGTAGTGCGCAAGGTACAGAATAAGGATTGCACTCTTGCTGTAAAATCAGTGGACGACAAGTTTTTTCTGAAGGAAGCGGTTGTTCTTCAGAAACTCAAGCATAAAAACATAGTTGCTCTAAAAGGGATAATCCTTCCAAAAAAAAAGGATGGGGGGTATCAGATGGTCATGGATTGCTATCCGGCGGATTTGTGCAATTTTGTGAATAGCTACGCTGAAAAGGGCCTTGAGGAACATATCGCCCGCATGATCATGGCTGACATAGTGCTTGCTATCGACTATTTACATGATTATTACATCGCTCATACCGATCTCAAACCCTCCAACATTCTGGTTAACTATACAAGAGCCGAAGCTCCTGATCCCCAGGAGGCAGGCTCTGGGATAACGATAAAAATTAAAATCAACAAAGTTGTAGTGTCTGATGTTGGCACGGCAGTAGCGTCCAGGCTTACTCCCAAAAATTTCAGGCAGCATTCTGACGAGTACTACGCTGCTTTGGATACGTTAATCCTAGATGCAAAGAGTATGGACTGGGAAAAAAATGATATCTACTCTCTCGGCACCATCGCTTTTTTTTGCGGAACAGGGACTCGCCCCTTCCATTGGTATGGAAAGAAGGTTGTGTGGGATCGTGAGAAAGACCTGCGTAACGGCACCGAAGAATGCAGGGCGCGCGCCGACATTACCAGTGAAAGGTTGATAACCAAACACTTAAAAAAATTCTCTGACGAGGGGAAGGATTTCATCAAGAGCTGTTCCGCCCCCAATCCAAAAGACCGGTTAAGTGCTGCCAGGTTAATCGAACTTCCCTGGTTTGGGGTGACGTCTGGAAAATAATGAAGAAGAATAGAAGAGTAACTATTCAGCCCCCCCCCTAATCCAAAGCTGCAAATCAGCAATTTTGTGCCAATATTGAGGGAGTAGTTTTTTGGTCACTGGTCATGTCTTCCTTCTCTCCTGAAACACAACTCATCGCCATACTGCTTGTTATAGTCGCCGAACAGGCTGAGGTGATTTGTAAGCTGCAGGAGACCACCAAAGAACTTGAAAACCGACTCAACAAGCAGCAACAGCAACAGCAACAGCAGTAAACCACCATCAACGGATGGTTTTTCCAAGTCTGGAGACAAGGAGCAGGCAGAGCCCTCTGGCGGTGATGACGAGAAACCTTCACCCAAGAGCCTGCGGTCGCGTTCCGGTTTGAAGCCCGGTGCCCAGAAAGGCCACAAAGGGTGTTGCCTTGAAGAATAAAGGGGCGCAAAAGAGCAAGCCGGGACGCAAACGTCCCAAATACGAAGCCCGCATCGGGAGCATCCGAAAACCGCGCAGAATCGGTATTCGAGCGACATCCACGCCAATCATGTCGAAGCGCAAAATGCTGCCCTGCGCCAAGTGCCCTGCGCCAAGTGTAAGGCAGGACTGCAGCGCACTCTCGACGTTCACCAAATCACCCATAACTTCATCCGGCCCCATTGGATCACAGGCAAAGTTCCGGCAGTGGCTTTGGGCATTATTGAGGGCGCATTGTGCCTGGAAGATCTCCTTACCATGCGTCTCGTTTAATTCCGAGTCAGACTCGGCAGGGAATCCTTGCGTCTTTTTTAGCTGAGCAAAGAGTTTGAGCCCAGTGCCTTCAGCAAAATATGGGTCAGCAAAATATGGGTGTCCTTGATTTTCTTGATCTTCTCCTCGATCCTCATAATTTATTAGGAGGATAAAAAATATGTTCTTTCAGCCATCCAGAATCAGTTTTGATTTGCCCGATTGGTTAGAAGATTTTTCCAAAAATTATGTTTCAAACCCAGATCTGAATAAACGGATGGATTTTGTTATTGCTGCATCAAAAAGGAATGTTGAGCAAAATACGGGAGGTCCTTTTGCCGCAGCGGTATTCGAGGTCAACACAGGGAAGCTTATTTCCCTCGGGGTTAACCTGGTTACGACACAAGGCATGTCTATTCTACATGCAGAAATTGTCGCATTAGCCATTGCTCAAAGGAAATTGGGAACCTATGACCTGGGAAAGGAATCAGCAATACCCCATGAACTCATAACAAGTACAGAACCGTGTGGTATGTGCCTGGGAGCTATTCCATGGTCTGGCGTGCGGCATGTCGCGACAGCAGCCAGAGATGAGGACGCAAGAGCCGTTGGTTTTGATGAAGGCGCAAAACCAGAAGACTGGATTCAATCACTCACCAGCCGGGGGGTAAAAGTGAGTACAAATATTGAACGAGAGTCGGCCTGCTCGGTTCTCCAACGCTATATAAAAAATAATGGCAGTATTTATAATCCGGAAGTCAGCTAGCGCGGGAAAGCTTGAGTAGCCATACAGGCTGTCAGGCAAGTAAGGCGAAGCCAGCAAGCTTCGCCGTTCGTGAGGCTTATTACTCCCGCTCTGAGCAGACCAGAGGAATAAGCCTGACAGGCTGTGCGGATAAGATCCAACGGTAGTAATCACCACTCTGCCCGCGATCACAACCGCCACAGGCCTGGGCACAGCCCACCTCGATATGTTCTACCATCCCCTTGCGTTGCCAGTGGCTCAGCATGCCGGCGATAGCACTTTCCTCCCGGTCGAAGTGAGCAGCCAGCTCCTGCAAGCTGACCGGCTCCCCTCGCCCGATAAGAAAACGCCGCAGATCTCCCAGCATCAGACCGACCTGCGGACGGTGATGGGAATAGTCATCGTGGCTATCTGGCGACCGTTGTAGTGGAGCATCACCAGTATCCCGATAAATGAGGCCAGCAGCAGGGAGAGCCAGCCGACCGACTGCATCGGATGAGCGAAAAACGTCACCAGCTGGTAGTAACTGCCGGCGACAAGATAGGCCATATAGGTAGACCACGCCCCAACCAGCCACATCCATCGGCTGCCGGCTTCACGTTTCACCGCCCCCATGGCAGCGACACAGGGGACGTAAAGCAGAATAAACAGCAGGTAGGCAAACGCGGCTTCCTGGCTGCCAAATCGTGTACGCATAGCTTCATACGTTGTTTGATGAACGCCCTGTTCTTCGGCGGCCACGGTGGCATCATTGGTTGTACCCACATTCAGGCCGAGAGGATCGGCCACGGTATCGATCAGCCCGGCAAAGTTGGCCGGAATAGTAGCCCAGGCCTGGGACAAACCGGCCAGCAGGTTGTATTCATCTGCGTCGTCTGCTTCCGCGCTATCGAGACTGTTATAGAGTGCATCCAGGGTGCCGACCACAGCTTCCTTGGCAAACACGCCGGTAAAAATACCCACCGCAGCCGGCCAGTTATCTTCCTGCATGCCCATGGGTGAGAACAGCGGAGTCAGGGTGCGACCAACCGCGCTTAGTGCCGATTTTTCGGTGTTCTCATTGCCGAGAGTGCCATCGGTACCGAGGGAGTTCAGCACGCTCAGTACGGTCACCATAATTACAATGGTTTGGCCCGCTTTGATGATGAAGGATTTCAGACGATCCCAGGTACGCAGGGCCATGCTCTGGAGGGTGGGCAGGTGGTAGCTGGGCAGCTCCATCACAAAGGGGGACATCTCACCGGGCAGCAGGGTGTGCTTCATAATCAGGCCGGTGACCACCGCTACCAGGATACCGATAAGGTAGAGAAAGAACACCACATTCTGGCCACTCTCCGGGAAGAACACCACCGCAAACAGCGCGTACACCGGCAGACGGGCCCCGCAGGACATAAACGGATTCATCAGGATGGTCAGCTTGCGGTCCCGTTCCTGTTCGAGGGTTCGGGTCGCCATAATGGCCGGTACGTTACAGCCAAAACCAATCAGCACCGGCACGAAAGCCTTGCCTGGCAGACCCAGCGCCCGCATGGCGCGATCCATTACGAACGCAGCCCGGGCCATGTAGCCGGAATCTTCCAGTACCGAGAGAAACAGGAACAGACAGCCAATAACAGGGATAAATGTGGTGACAGTCTGAAGACCACCGCCGACACCGTTGGCCAGCAGCGCGGTCAGAAATGCGGGTGAGCCGATGCCTTCCAACAGATATCGCGTGCCATCGACAAACACGGTGCCGGCCGCGATATCGAAGAAGTCGATAAGAGCCCCGCCCACGTTGATGGTAAACATGAACATCAGGTACATGATGGCGAAGAAAATGGGCAGTCCCAGCACGCGGTTGAGGACGATGGCATCAATTTTGTGGGTCATGGTCTGGCTGACCTTGCCACTCCGGCGCACCACGCCATCGATCAGGGTTTCAATAAATTGATAGCGGTTATCGGCAAAGAGAATGTCGACATCTTCGCCCCCGTCGGCCTGTAAAACGGCCCGTATCCGTATGACTGCGGCCATCTGCCCGATGGAAAAGAGGCTCTCCAGCGTTTGATCACCCTCCAGCAAGCGTCCGGCCAGCCAGCGGGTATTGACGCCCAGTTCCTGAGCCTGATCGGCGGTAATTTCAGCGATCGAGGCCAGAGCTTCTTCCACCGGTTCGGAGTAGGTCACCTTTACGGGATGAGGGTTCTGAATACCGGACAGATGATTTTCAATCACCTTTTTCAAGGCATCGGTGCCGTCGTTCCGGCTGGCAACCACGGGAACAACCTGACAGCCCAGACGTTTGCTCAGCTCGGCTGTATCGATGCTGATGCCCTTCTCTTTGGCCGCATCCATCATATTCAGAACCACGATCATCGGGCGGTTCATTTCCAGCATCTGGGTGGTCAGGTAGAGGTTACGCTCAATATTGCCGGCATCGATAATGTTGATGTAAAGATCGGCCTCATTGGCGAGGATGAAGTCCCGCGCCACCTTCTCATCGATAGCGGTATTGCCGCCGATGCCGACATCCAGGGAGTAGGTGCCGGGCAGGTCTATCAGGGTGATCGCGCGGTGTTCCCAGATATAGCTGCCAGATTTTTTCTCGACGGTGACGCCAGGCCAGTTACCCACCTGTTGGCGGGCACCGGTCAGGCGGTTAAAAAGAGTGGTTTTGCCACAGTTAGGATTACCGAGAACCGCAATGGTTGCTTGCGACACTGCACATCTCCTTCTCTACCAGGACACACTGAGCTTCATCGCGACGCAGACTCAGATTGAAACCACGGACTTCCAGTTCAACGGGATCACCCATGGGGGCGCGGCGGAGGATTTTTAGCCCGACACCGGGGGTTAGGCCCATAGCCAGTAGTTGACGGCGATAACTACCGTCTTCGGTATAGCCGGAAATACGGCCTGACTCACCGACCCCCAGGTCACCCAGTGTTAACGACATGTGAAATTCCTCAGTGCGTAATGCAGTTTCGGATGCAGAAAAAATGGCGGTTGCTTAGTGTAAATGAGAATCATTCACATTTACAGCGCAATGTCAGCGTAAGAACAGATGTTCTTGAGACGCTATCTACAGGGATAAACCAACCGTGGATATGTTGTGCGATCTGAAAATGATGCTTCAATAGTACCGGATGACGGCTGCGAGTACTTGCCGGACAGGTCGCGGAAATATAGAGAAAGCTATTGAGAATCATACGCAATAACGCAATGTATGATCTTGACGGGTATCAATAGGGTAACGATCTTAGGGGGTGGTGGCGCAGTAGTGGCTAGTGATCTCCCCTGATCCCGTTTTAGATATTCTTACGGGTGGGTTATTACGTCAGCTTTCGCAGAACTCAGTATTTTCCGGGAAATAATGCCAAAAAAGCAGATTTGCCGGTAAAAAATGAGCAGTTACGACAGAAGATGGCTTCAGTAGACTCAGACCAGATAGAAGCGGAATGACGATTGACGGCTTCAATATCAATAGCCCCCCCGCCCCTCTTATGATGAAAGCTGGAGGTTAGCAACCTCCAACCGGCCGATTTCAGGGACTTACATAGCCGCGTGGAAGATACCGATAATATCGTCCAGGGTGGCTTTCTTTGGGTTGGTCAGGCTACAGGCGTCCTTCATGGCGTTGGTCGCCAGCGCTTCGAAGTGCTCTTCCCGTACGCCCAGCTCAGTCAGACCAGCAGGGATGCCGACATCAGCAGACAAGCGCTGAATAGCAATCAGGGCCCGTTCGGCGGCTTCCACATCACTCAGGCCATGAGTGTTTTCGCCCAGAGCGGCGGCGACATCAGCCAGCTTTTCAGGGCGAACCCGGGCGTTGAAGGCCTGAACATGCGGCAGCAGAACCGCGTTACATACACCGTGTGGCAGATCGTAGAAACCGCCCAGCTGGTGCGCCATGGCGTGAACGTAACCCAGGCTGGCGTTGTTGAAAGCCATACCGGCCAGCAGCTGAGCATAAGCCATCTGCTCACGGGCTTTCCCATCGTCGCCGTTACCGACCGCACGACGCAGGTACTGACCAATCAGTTCGATAGCCTTTATCGCGGTGCAGTCAGTGACCGGGGTGGCGATGGTGGATACATAGGCTTCAATCGCATGGGTCAGGGCGTCCATACCGGTGGCGGCGGTCAGGGAGGCGGGCATGCCCTTCATTAACGCCGAATCGTTAACAGACATGACCGGCGTGGTGTTTTTGTCTACGATCGCCATTTTTATGTGACGGGCTTCGTCGGTGATGATACAGAAGCGGGTAATTTCGGAAGCGGTACCGGCAGTGGTGTTGATAGCAACCAAAGGTAGCTGAGGCTTGGTGGAAACGTTCACACCTTCGTAATCCTTGATTTCACCACCATTGGTGGCGACCAGGGCGATACCTTTAGCGCAGTCGTGTGGCGAGCCGCCACCCAGAGAGATAACGAAATCACAGTTGTTCTCAGCCAGCAGCTTCAGACCTTCAGTCACATTGCCGCAGGTCGGGTTGGGTTGGGTGCCATCGAAAACGACACTGGTAATGCCTTTTTCGCCCAGCATTTCAACAACACCATGAACCAGACCGTTTGTGTTCAGCACTTTGTCGGTAACGATCAAAGCTTTGGTCAGCCCCAGACTGACAATATCGTTTATTGCTCCTTCAAGACAGCCTTCACCCATATGGTTGACGGGTGGCATAAAGAAAGAGTAAGCGGCCATGATAAGCTCCTTAATAAAAGATATTATTGTCAGCGCGATAGCAGAGACGCAAACGCCAACTTTTTTAAGCTTTTTTATAAAAGCGACTCAACCATACGCCATCAATATCTGAAGGATATTGATTCATGGCAATGCCCTTTACTTTCATTATTATTTTTAACGACAGTATTCTATGGCTCGTAACTCCCATTTTCATTTCAAACAGTTCTCCGTCCAACAGGAGCACTGCGCCATGAAAGTTTCCACTGATGGCTGCCTTTTTGGTGCGTTGACGCAGGTTGAAGAGTGTCGTCGTGTACTGGATATTGGTGCAGGTACAGGTTTACTGACGCTTATGGCGGCACAGCGTTCAGAGGCCGATATCGATGCGGTTGAACTGGATCAACAGGCAGCAAGGCAGGCGGGTGAAAACTTCCGTGCCAGTCCCTGGTCAAATAGATTGACCATTCACTGCGCCAGTATTCAGGATTATGCGCGACAAAGTATTTCTACCTACGATCTGATAATCTGCAATCCTCCCTTTTTTACCCGCCATCTGGCTTCAACAAATAGCCAACGTCACCATGCACGGCACAATGACTCCCTCAGCTTTGAAGAGCTACTCGCCTGTGTATGCAAACTGTTGAGCCGTGAAGGAAGTTTTGAGGTTCTGTTGCCAACATCCGAGAGCGAACGTTTTTTAGGGTTAGCCCATGGCTGCGGTCTTTACTGCAACCGGTCTATCGGTGTTCAGGCGACAGAAAATAAACCGGTCAGTCGCAATATATTGAAATTGTCGTTTATAGATAACCCGGAACCAGAGCATCAGTTAGTGATTCAGGATGGTGTCGGTTACAGCGCTGAATTTCAGGAAATTCTAAAACCCTACTATCTGTTTTTATGATAAAAAACGGCCCCGCCCCGCTTTTAATACGCATACAAAGCAAATACGCATACAAAGCAAATACGCATGAAAAGCAAAGACGTCTCAAAAGCGGGGCCATAGGGAGGCTGGTGCTGATTTTACTCGGCGCGGTCAATGGCCGCTGAGGCAAATCGTTCAGCGGCGGTCGCACCATAGATGGTAAAACCTTTGGCCTGGGCCAAAATCTCACAGTGGCCAAAAGTCTCTTCTATCAGTGGCTGATAGCGGAGGAAGTTGTTGGCAACGATACGAAGCTGACCACCACGGTTCAGGTGCTCTTTCGCCTGTCGCAGGAAAGCTTCGGTGATATCGTAACGGGTTTTAACGCCCTGATGGAAAGGAGGGTTGGAGATAATCCAGTCGTAGCGACCGGAGACCGCTTTCATGCCGTGGCTGGCGATCACTTTGCCATCGATATTATTAGTCGCCAGTGTACGTCTGGCGGATTCCAGAGCCATCGCATCGGTATCCAGCAAAGTAGGACGACAGCGCGGGTGACGACTCGCCAGCCAGCTGCCAATCACACCTGCGCCACAGCCAAAATCCAGAACCTGACCGCGAATATTTTCACCAGCCAGTGTTTCCAATAGCAGATGTGTACCGGCATCAAGACGACCATGGCTGAACACGCCCGGCAGGGAGACAATATCCACCTCGGTATCAGCGATATTGATAGTAAAATGTTTTTCTTCCAGCGTGGGGCTGGCTGCGCGTGCAGCTTCGTTGGGCGTTAGCTCCAGCAGACCGGAGTGACAGCCGCTGGCAATGGACTCAACATCTCCCCATGCCTGCAGATGCTTGCGCCAGGATTTGATCCCTTCACCATTTTCACCCACAAAAAGTACACGACCGTTGTCCGTGAGTAATGGGCAGAGCTGATCAAGAACTGCGGAGGTAAATGGTCGGCTTTTCTGCAGGTAGACAATAATCAGGTCAAACGGTGCCTGCAGCTGAGAGGGATCGTGAGAATAAACGACATTAGCTTCTGGAAGCACACGTACGGCGAGCTCGTTGACCTCTGCCATATGGGTGAACAGGTGCACAGCCCCTTCCTCCGATAACTGTTCGCTGATTTCAGTGATAAAACCATCTGAAGGGGGCAGGGCCAACAGTAAGCGGGAAACCGTAAGTTCCTCCCTGTACTGGAGTAAGTTACGCTGAAGTAGTCGGGATGGATTGGTCAGGCTGCTCATTATGTGCACCGAAAAATGACAGTGTTATACAACAGCGCTCTTTTTTCGTCCACCGATTGACGACACGGCATGTATGTAGAAAGCGCGATGCAAAAAAAGAATTACAATCTCTATACTGCGTCAAATTCTACTTATGTGACCTTAATCATGATGTCCCAGAAAACAATTCTAGTTGGTATCGCTGGTGCTTCTGCTTCCGGGAAAAGTCTGCTGGCAGAGACTCTGATCGAAGAGTTTTCTCCTGAGCATGTGTGCATGATTTCAGAGGACTCCTATTACAAGGATCAATCACACCTCTCTATGGAGGAACGGGTCAAGACTAATTATGACCATCCGGACTCCATGGACCACGATTTGCTTCTGCGTCATTTGCAGATGCTGAAAGATGGTCAAACTATTGAAGTACCACAGTATGACTACTCTATCCATAACCGCACAAAAATCACCCGTCGTGTGGAGCCAGGACGAGTTATCATCTGCGAGGGTATCCTGCTGCTGGTTAATCCAGCAATCCGTAAGGCCTTTGATCTGCGTTTTTATATGGATACGCCGTTGGATATCTGTCTGACCCGTCGTCTACAGCGGGATATCGTATCCCGTGGTCGGGATATGGAATCTGTCGTCAATCAGTATATGGAAACTGTTCGCCCGATGTTCTTGCAGTTCATCGAGCCATCCCGTCAACATGCAGACCTGATTATCCCTCGTGGCGGCAAGAACCAGATCGCCCTCGACCTGATCAAAACCAAGATCAAGTCTCTTCTGATCTTCTAATCACGTACGAATGTTGTCGGCGGAGTGCATTCTGTGTCCTCCGTCGTCTTTTTCCATGAAATGCCAGCTTTACACCACTCATCAGCTTGCGGATAATCCGTCCGTATAAGCGCCATCGTCGAATGCTATTCGGTCATTGCAAAAAAGCTTGTACACTTTCTTACCCCTCATCAGACAATAGGTAGGGTATTCCTATGCGGATTGAAAGTGATATCAAACTTGGTTTCAAGGATGTACTGTTCCGGCCCAAGCGTTCTACCCTTCGCAGTCGCTCTCAGGTTGACTTGAATCGTACCTTTCGTTTCAGGCATTCCGGACGCGAATGGTCTGGTATCCCGGTTATTGCCGCCAATATGGATACCGTCGGCACCTTTGAAATGGCAAAAGCGCTTGCTTCCCATGGTATGTTGACTGCCGTTCACAAGCACTATACCGAGCAGGAATGGGGCACTTTCCTCTCCGGATGTGACGAAGGCATCTTTGACCGCATCATGGTCAGCTCCGGCACTTCAGACAACGACTTCATCAAACTTAGCACCCTTCTCCAGAATCATCCCCAGCTCTATTTTATTTGCATCGATGTTGCGAACGGTTACTCCGAGCACTTTGTTAGTTTCGTCTCCAGAGTGCGTGAGGCTTTCCCGGATAAAGTGATCATCGCCGGTAACGTGGTCACTGGCGAGATGGTGGAAGAGTTGTTGCTGAGCGGTGCCGATGTCGTCAAAGTGGGTATTGGTCCTGGTTCGGTATGCACCACCCGTATGAAAACCGGTGTCGGCTATCCTCAGCTCTCGGCGATTATCGAGTGTGCCGATGCTGCCCATGGCCTTGGTGGTCAGATTATAGGCGACGGCGGATGTTCGTGTGCCGGTGATGTTGCCAAAGGATTTGGTGGTGGCGCTGACTTTATGATGCTGGGTGGCATGCTGGCCGGCCACGATGAGTCCGGTGGCACGATCATCGAGGAGAAGGGAGAGTCATTCAAACTGTTCTACGGCATGAGTTCAGCTACAGCGATGGATAAACACGCTGGTGGTGTTGCCAACTACCGCGCCTCAGAAGGCAAGACGGTGAAAGTTCCCTACCGTGGCCCCGTTGATGTAACGGTACAGGATGTATTGGGCGGTGTTCGTTCAACCTGCACGTATGTTGGTGCGGCTCAGTTAAAAGAACTGACCAAGCGCACGACATTCATCCGGGTTCAAGAGCAGGAAAACCGGATTTTTACCGAATAAATCAAGGTGTAGGCTGTTGTGTTAAAAAAATACAACAGCCGTACACATCAGTAGCTTGCGTTAATACCGCGATCTGTAAAGATTTTTTTCAGGCGCTGCATCAGCTCTTCTGAAGGGGGCTTCACGTCTGTAAGATCATACTGGTCCTTCACGAGATCCCACTTATGGATGCCCAAAGAGTGGTACGGCAGTAGCTCTACCTTCTCTACGTTCTTCATGGGTGCAACAAAGTCAGCCAGCTCTTCAGCATACTCTTCCTTCGTCGTGTATCCATCGACTATGACATAACGTACCCACGTTGGTTTGTTCATTTCCTGCAGATAGTGGGCAAAATTCAACACCCGGTCGTTCTTCACCCAGGTTAGCTTTTCATGCATATCATTGTTCATATGCTTGATATCAAGCAGGTGGAGATCGGTGACATCAATCAGATCAGCAATAGCCGGGCTGATCCCCTTGACGTAGCCGTTGGTATCCAGACAGGTATGAATGCCTTCCTTGTGGCAGGCCTTGAACAGCTCTGCAACAAATTCGGGCTGCAAGGTTGGCTGTCCGCCGGATACAGTAACACCACCGGTCAGGAAATTTTTAACAGCCAGAATTTTTTTCATCACCTCATCAACGGTGACCACTTGACCATCGTTCAGATCCCAGGTGTCGCGGTTGTGGCAATAGCGACACCGCATTACACAACCTTGCATAAAGACGATGAAACGAATCCCAGGGCCATCAACAGTACCAAAAGAATCTGTGGAATGAATACGACCGAGCATGACTACTCCGGTAAAAAATATATAAGACTCCGAGTTGTTATTACACGACTTGGAGCGGAAAATAGAGGCAATCCTACTCCGCCACTGAACAGTGCTCAAGTTCAGTGTAAACCTATTTAACACACTTATCCGATAGAGAAATAAAATGGCGAAAGAAGATATTTGACTAATAATTACGCATTAATTGCGTGATGTCAGGTATATCTATCTTTAATCATTTATGTAGTGCTTCAAAGATTCTTTTCTTTAGGTAGCGATACCTATGTTTGCCTTGTGAGGCATTGTCTAGTATTTGGCACCATAAAGATTTTAACAGTTGCAGGACGTCATCCCACGGAGGACAAAATGAGCAAGTACCTCTATGCGACGGTTTATGAGGAATTTACCGGTTTGAAACCCCCAGAGCCTACGGACAATAAACAACGCCGCAAGCGTGGTTACGGCCACCCTTATCGTATGCGTCTGAACATGCAGGAAGACGTAGAGATCAAACAGAAAAAGCCGGAACGCAGAAATCAGTTTGGTCAGCCAATAGCCTCTCGTAAAAATAGGGAAGAGCCTCAGTCCGAAGAGTCCGAGTACAAAGAAAACCAGTACAAAGAGAGTCAGCACAGAGAGAGTCAGCACAAAGAAAACCAGTACAAAGAAAACCAGCCGACACCACAGTTCAATGCCGGTCAAAAGGCACGCGAAGAACGTAGATACCATTCCGGTTTCAACAGCAATCGTATGATGGACGGCAATGGTATCCAAGGCCATTCTCCGCTTATGGTTATGCCGACGGAGAAAAGTAATTCTGCCGCTCCCAAGGTGACTTACAAAAAACGTCGTGCATTTAGCCTTGATGTACAGAATGAAGAGCAGGAAGCCTCATCATCAGACAAGAAGGCTTATTAGCCGGTGGAGCAGGCTCTCACTGGGGGAGTTAGCCTGCCGTGACGGTGACGTATTTGATTATCACTCCGGCAGCGACAGCTGAACCGATAACGCCAGCTACATTTGGTCCCATAGCGTGCATTAACAGATAGTTGTGAGGATTAGCCTCCAGTCCCAATTTGTTGGACACCCGTGCCGCCATGGGAACAGCAGAGACACCAGCAGAGCCTATTAGCGGATTGATCCTGTTGTTGCCGAACAGGTTCATCAGTTTTGCCATCAATATCCCGGTCGCAGTGCCAATACAGAATGCCACGACTCCCAGAGCTAGAATGCCAAGGGTTTCTACCTGCAGAAATTTGTCGGCCACAAGTTTGGAACCAACCGCAAGCCCGAGGAAAATGGTCACAATGTTGATCAGGGCATTCTGGGCAGTATCAGATAGGCGATCAACGACACCAGACTCACGCATCAGGTTACCAAAGCAGAACATGCCCAGCAGAGGAGCAGCGTTAGGCAGTAGCAGTGCGACCAGTACCAGTAGTAGCAAGGGAAAGACGATCTTCTCGGATTTGCTGACAGGGCGCAGCTGTTCCATTTCGATAGCCCGTTCCTGTTCGCTGGTCAGCGCTCTCATAATTGGTGGCTGGATCAGTGGTACCAGAGCCATGTAAGAGTATGCGGCTACGGTAATAGCGCCCAGCAATTCCGGAGCGAGAATGCTGGATACGTAAATGGCTGTCGGCCCATCCGCGCCTCCGATAATGCCAATGGCTGCCGCTTGAGTGATAGAGAAGTCCATCCATCCCAGCGCTGTCAGGCCTGTTGCACCGAGCACTGTCGCAAAGATACCAAACTGGGCCGCAGCACCAAGAAACAGCGTTCGCGGATTTGCCAATAGCGGACCAAGGTCCGTCATTGCGCCTACACCCATGAAAATCACCAGCGGTGCAACGCCACTGGCAATCGTTACGGAATAGAAGCTGTAGAGCATACCGTTGCTGAAGTTAAGATCAGCCGCCAGATTATTAGCCGCCGACTGAACACTGGAAGGGGCGTTGTAGTACACATCCAGTAACTGCTTAACAGTTTCAAACTGCACCCCGAGCAGGGATGCAAGTTGATCAATGTACGCCGGTGTATGACTATGAGCCAACTGTTCAACGGCACTGTAGGCCAGTCCCGCCTCTGGGATATTGGCCAGAATACAGCCGAAACCGATCGGTATCAGCAGCAGCGGCTCAAAGTTTTTGCGAATGGCAAGGAACAACAGCACAAAACCCACGGCCATCATTATGGCTGAAGGGAGTGTGATGTTCGCAAGGCCGGAACCATTCCACAGGGCTATCAACTTATCCATCATCATCTCCTTCAGGCCAGAGTCAGCAAAGCATCACCGACTGCAACACGGTCACCTTCCTGCACCGATATCTGGATAACCGTACCACCCTTGGGGGTTCGTACTTCCGTCTCCATTTTCATGGCTTCGAGAGTAACGACCACATCCTCTGCCTGAATTTTCTGACCAGGTCGTACATGCACCTTCCAGATATTCCCTGCCAACGGTGCGGGTAATGGTTCGCCATCAGTTGTAGGTGTTGCCGCCGATTCGGTCGCCTCAATGCTCGCAGAAACGGGCTTGATACCGGTAATATCACCGCCTTCGGCCACTGATACTACAAACTCAGAGCCATTGACGTTTACGGTATAAACTTCTGGTTTACCGGTATTACAGGCAACCATTTCCAGACCGGTTGGTACTGGCTCAAAGGCATCAGGATTGCCGCGATTCTCAAGAAACCGGTAGCCAATCTGGGGAAACATGGCCACAGTCAGAACATCATCGACAGGATCGTCTGCAAGTTTGATCGCTCTGGTTTTAGCTTCAGCGAATACTTCCTGTTCCAGTCGGTCGATTTCGGGCGGGAGCAGGTCCGCGGGACGACAGGTGACCGGCTTATCTCCATCCAGAACCTGTGCCTGCAGTTCGATATTGAACGACGTAGGTGCTGCACCATACTCTCCTTTTAAGATGCCCTTAGTCTCTTTGGAGATGACCTTATAACGCGCGCCGGACAATACGTTCAGAACCGCTTGAGTACCAACAATCTGGGAGGTTGGCGTTACTAACGGAATGTAACCGAGATCTTCACGAATTCGGGGGATCTCCTGCAATACCTGATCAAACTTGTCTGCTGCTCCCTGCTCCTTCAGCTGATTCTCCATATTGGTCAGCATACCGCCGGGGACCTGAGAGATAAGGATGCGGGAGTCTACCCCGCGAAGAGACCCTTCAAATTGGGCGTACTTTTTTCGTATGGTACGAAAGTAGGCGGCAACGTTCTCCAGTGTTTCGATAGCCAGGCCGGTATCGCGATCGGTGCCTTGCAAGGCGGCAACGATAGATTCTGTGGGGGAGTGACCATAGGTCATAGACATGGATGAGATCGCGGTATCGACCCGGTCTATGCCGGCCTCGATCGCTTTCAGCAGCGTCATAGATGAGAGACCGGCTGTCGCATGACAATGGAGCTGAATTTCAAGATCAGTCTCTTGTTTTAGACGGGAGACCAGTTCATAGGCATCGTAAGGTGTCAGAATACCCGCCATATCCTTGATGCAGAGTGAGTCGGCTTCCAGATCTTCGATCTGTTTGGCCAGCTGAATCCAGTTGTTCATGGTGTGTACGGGGCTGGTGGTGTAGGAGAGAGTTCCCTGCGCGTGGGCACCCTGTTTTTTTACTGCGGCCATCGCCTGCTTGAGATTACGTGGGTCATTCATGGCATCAAAGACCCGGAACACATCGATGCCGTTGGCAACCGCACGCTCAACAAAGCGATCAACGACATCATCCGCATAATGGCGATACCCCAGCAGGTTCTGACCTCTCAATAGCATCTGCTGTTTGGTTTTGGGCATGGCTTTTTTCAGCTCACGCAGACGCTGCCAGGGATCTTCTCCAAGAAAACGAATACAGCTGTCGAAGGTTGCTCCTCCCCAGCTCTCCAGAGACCAGTAGCCAATATCATCCAGTGTTGCTGCTATTGGCAGCATATCGTCAAGGCGCAGACGGGTAGCAAACAAGGATTGGTGGGCATCACGTAGCACGACATCGGTGATGCCAAGCGGCATGCTATTGGTTTTGACATCAGGGGTGCTCATTTTTATTGTTCTCCGGAGATTACGGCAACCAGCGTTTAGTGCTCAGGGGCGATGGGCACGGTGCTGGCGCACAGCTTCGTTAATCGCCGCCAGTACGATGGGGTCAACCATAAGATCGTCTTTAGTAACGTGAGCTTTTGAGGGAGGATGGGCCGGTTCCGGTTTATCGGAGGTAAACCTCAGTATGACTACAGACATCAGTCTGGTAGCAATAACCAGAATAGTCAGAAATACAAAAACAAAGCCCATACCAAACAACATAAGCGACAGACCTTCATTGATCAGTTCCGGTTGGGACATAGCACCCTCTGTTCTGGTTATTATGCGGTTCTGGTTATTATGTCGTTCTGGTTATTATGTCGTTCTGGTTATTATGTCGTTCTGGTTATTATGCTGTTCTGGTTATTATGCCGTTCCAGACAGGCTTGATAAGTGCCTGTTCGACGACGTTTTATCTTTATTAACGGCTGTTTATAAGAGCTGAGCCTGAAATCTATTCTACAGAATCGCTCTGATCAGGCAATAAACGTCACAAATACCAGCTAGCATTTTACCATGGCCGCGCTTACGATTACCGCCCCTTTTCCGACCTCATTGTTGCCCTGTGAAAATCACTCTTGCCCCAATGGAGGGCGTTGCCGACTACCTGACCCGCCAGTTGATTACCGGCACCAGCGGTTATGATCTCTGTGTCACTGAATTTATTCGAGTGACCGACACCCTTTATCCTGAAAGTGTCTTTTATCGTCTCTGTCCAGAGCTTCGTCATGGCAGCCAGACGCTTGGTGGCACGCCTGTGCATGTCCAGTTTCTTGGTAATCATGCCACCCTGATGGCTGAGAATGCCTGCAAAGTGGTGGAGCTTGGCGCGAAAGGCGTTGATATCAACTTCGGTTGTCCTGCCAAGACGGTGAATCGACATAAAGGGGGCGCAGCGCTGCTGAAAGAGCCGGAAATCATTTACGAATTGGTACACACCATTCGTAAACAGGTGCCGTCCCATATTCCGGTGACCGCTAAAATGCGACTGGGTTTTGATGATGCCGATCAGGCTCTGGAGATTGCCCTTGGTATTGAAGCGGCTGGTGCTGATGGTCTGACTATTCATGCGCGCACCCGCAAAGAGGGTTATCGCCCACCCGCCCACTGGGACAAGTTGGCGGAGATACGTCAACAGCTCTCTATTCCCCTGACCGCTAATGGTGAAATCTGGACGGTGGATGACTATCACCGCTGTCGTGCAATCAGCACCTGTGACGATGTGATGATTGGCCGTGCTGCTGTCGCCCGTCCGTGGCTGGCCTGTGCGATCAAAGCTTCTCAAAATAAAGCCTTTCAAGATAAGGACGGCAAGGAAAGCTGTTCCTCTATCGATACCTGGCAGAACACCATAGGGATACTGGAAAAATTTGTTGATACTGTGACCAGTATTCCCGAAGAGGAAATACATCTCTATGGTATCTCCAACCAGAAGCGTTATCTGGGCGATCGCATCAAACAGTGGCTGCGTATGATGACGAAGGGACATCAGGAGGCTTCCGTTCTGTTTGATGCAGTGAAACGACAAAACTGCATACAAACTATTTTGACTGAACTGAAAGCCGCCTGATGAATTGTCATGCAGCCATGCAAAAGGAGAAGGTATGACTGACAAAGAATCTGGTCGCAAGCGGACCGATAAACCATGGCTGCAGTCTATTTCGGCAATACAGCACGACCGGACGGCTATTGTTATTGGTGCCGGTATGGCGGGAGCGGCAACGGCACGGTCGCTGGCTGAACGGGGTTGGCAGGTAACGGTGCTGGATAAACATCCGCAACCGGCGCGGGAGGCTTCGGGCAACCCCCAGGGGATGCTTTATACCCGTCTCTCGCCCAATCCGACGCCGCTGACGCAGTTGGTGATTCAGGGTTACCGCCATACCCTGAATTTGCTGCAACAGGCACCTGAGGAGATCTACCAGCTTTGTGGTCTGGTGCAGTTGCCGGACTCTGAGAAAGAGAAAATTCGCCAACAGAAGCTGGTGGACTGTGGACGTTATCAGGCCTTGATGGAGGGGATGACCGCCGCACAGTTGACGGCGAAGGCTGGTATTACTGTTGAACAGGATGGACTGTTCTTTCCTGACGGTGGCTGGCTGAAACCGCCGGCTTTTGTCGGCTGGCTGCTGGAACACGACAATATCCGTTTTCAGGGTGACAGCGAGGTTAAAACGCTTCATAAAGTTAACGACAGTTGGCAACTTACCATGGCCGACAATCGAACTTTAAGTACAACAGTTGTCGTTATTGCCTGTGGTCACCATACCAGCACATTGGCACAGACCAAACATCTGCCTTTGAAAGCGATCAGAGGTCAGGTCACTGTGGTGCCGGCAACGGAGCAGAGCATGGCGTTGCGAACCGTTGTCTGTGAAGATGGCTATATCGCACCGGCAAGTAACGGCAAGCATACCCTTGGTGCGACCTTCCATTTTGATGATCCGGACCAAAGCTGTCGTGCCAGTGATCACCAGCTTAATCTGGATAATATCGCCAATTTTGCTCCGGCACTGGCGGAGATGCTCAACTTCAGTGATCTGGATACAAATAAGCTAGAAGGAAAAACCGGGTATCGCTGTACGACACCGGACTATCTTCCGATGGTCGGTCCGCTGATGGATGCAGATCTTTTCAGGGAGAGATTTGCTGCTCTGGCCAGGAACGCCAAAACCAGAGTTGAAGAAGAGATACCTTGGCTGGATGGGCTTTATATCAATACCGGTCATGGCTCCCGCGGGCTGATTACCGCGCCACTGTCCGGTGACATTGTCGCCAGCCAAATTTGTGGCGCACCCGCACCGATACCGGCAGAGTTGAGTGCTGAACTGCACCCCGGTCGTTTTCTTGCCAGAGAACTGATCCGGGGGCGTTAAATTCCCTGCCTGGGCTTAAATGGGACAGCTCACACCTGTGCCTTTTAGTCCGCAATAGCCATTGGGGTTACGGGCGAGGTATTGCTGGTGGTAGTTTTCGGCGTAATAAAATCTGTCCAGAGATTCTATCTCTGTTGTTATCTGCCCCAGACCACTACGGGTGAGACTGTTCTGGAACGCTTCGAGGCTCTCTTTGGCTTGTTGTTTTTGTGCGGGAGAGGTAGCGAATATCGCAGAACGGTATTGAGTGCCAATATCATTGCCTTGTCGCATACCCTGAGTCGGGTCGTGTTGCTCCCAGAACAGGGTTAGCAGTTGTTGGTAAGAGATAATGGCTGGATCAAAGATCACCCGAACAGCCTCTGTGTGTCCGGTCTTGCCTGTGCAGACTTGTTCATAGGAAGGATTGGTCGTGTAGCCACCGGAATAGCCAACCATGGTCAGATAAATACCATCTTGCTTCCAAAACAGACGTTCAACACCCCAGAAGCAGCCCATGGCAAATACGGCTTCAGCCATATTTTCCGGCCAGGGTGGTAGCAGGCTGCGACCAAAAACAACATGGTCATCTGTAATTGCTATGGCTTGCTCTGTTCCGGGGAGTGCTTGCCCGGCACTGATCATCTCTGTTTTACCAGCCATCGATCAACTCCTTTAATAACTTCAGGGTCTGCCAGAACCGGCCGCAGGGCTCTGTTCAAGCAGTGCAGGAAAGGTTTCCATAACCAGTGCCGGATCGAGCCGGACATTGCCCCAGTTTACCCGCCAGTCCAGATGCGCACCTGTTACACGACCGGTGGCACCGACTTCAGCGATTTTCTGGCCTTGCTTTACGACTTCTCCCTTTTTCACCAGTAGTTTGCTCAAGTGAAGAAACGTGGTGTTTACGCCCATGCCGTGATCAACAATAACTGTGCCACCAGAGTAGTACATATCGGGATGGGCCAACACCACCTTGCCACTGGCAGGAGCCTGCACCGGCGCTCCAACCGGAGCGGCATAGTCCAGGCCGTAATGAGGGTTACGGGGCTTGTCATTAAAGTAGCGCTGGCTGCCGTAGACGCCAGTGACCGGGCCCTCTGCCGGTTTTGTAAATCCCTGCAGGAAATGGGTAGTCTCGGTTCTGATTGAGCGCGCTTTGCCGATCTGGCGATTATCCTCGCGAATACGCTCAAGACGGCTCTCCGGTGGGGTGACATACTTTCCTTCTACGCCCTCTATACGTTGGATGTCGTATTTTCTGGACGACAACTTCAGTGTATGGGTAGCTTCCTTGCCGTCCGGCGTATGAATGGTGTAACTCTGGTTCAATTCTGCATCGCGGCCAAAGCCGATAACAAAGTGCCCGCTGTCGGAAACCATAACAGGTTTACCGTTATAAACGACTTTGCTTTGTTTTGCTGTTTTCCCAAGGTAGAGACTCCCCTGTGTCAGTGTGGGAGCCTGGGACCAGGCCAATGCCGGAATGATCAATGTCAGTACCGGAACTTGAAGCAAACGAAATAGACTCTGTGGAAACCTGAGCATGGAACCCCTATGATCTAAGTAGAAGCGAATGAAAGTGTCTATATTAAAAAAATCATTTACATGACACCACTCATATGACACAGCTTGTATGAAACAGCTTGTATGAAACAGCTTGTATGAAACAGCATGTATGAAACAGCATGACACGAAAAGGGGTTGCCCCTGAGGAGACTGCCTTGGAAACGACAACAACGTTGGTGAACATTATTCTCGGTTTTTCCCTGCTGTTCCCTATCCTTTACGGTGTGGGTCTGCTGGTGGGCATTATCCTGGGCCCGGAACCTTCACAGGATTCGCAGGAGCAGCGCTGACCAAGTCCCTTCGGCAGTTTGCAGACCACTGCCGTTTATCTCCACGATACCTATTCACGAAATGACACCTATTCACGACATTTATAGCTTAATCGTCTTGCTCAGGTGAGCGACGTATCCCTGAGCAAAGGCGTTGACCTTATCCCAGTCGGTATACTCAATATCGACTGATGTATCTGTGCTGCCTCCGGTTATCTTCATAATCAGCTGGATCATCAACCGGTCGTACCATGGGTAACGGCTATATAACAGTGCTCCGGCCAGCGCACCGCAATAACCGGGCTGCCAGGCGCTTTTTTTCAGAAACTTCTGCATGTAACGGTTGTTTTCCCGAGACTGTTTTTCTGGTTTGCGTGCGGTCAGGTTGACGCTGAAAAAGCCGTTAGGCAGTGCGGATAGCTGTCCATGGTTGCTGGCAATAAAGCGCTGGATACTTTTCAGGTGATGCCCATAACGGATAGGGGCGCCAATCAGTACCGACGTGTACCGGGATAGTTGTGGTTCCGATGTTTCAATATTTTTGAGTTCAACATGCAGACCGGATTCAGACATATGCTGGCTGATGGCATCGGCAATTTTTTGAGTCTGACCATCGCGGGACGCAAACAAAATAAGGTGGGTTGACACAAATCTCTCCTGAAAAGGCAATAACGCTGAAAACCACCCGGAGCGGGTATCGGCATCATAACGAGTGCGGTTGAAATCTGTCCAGAACTGAGGTGTGGCTGTCCTGAACCAAAGTGGTCCTGAACCAAAATGGTTACTGGTCTGTCGGCGTGATCCGAAAACAACACCTATAGTGAAACTCTGTTTCTGGTTATGTGATATCCGAGAGCTTTTCCTGCTATGAAGATTCTCAACAGTTTACTAGGCGTCGTGTTTCTCCTTGCCATTGCCTTCGCGTTCTCAGAGAACCGAAAAGCGATTAACTGGCGAACGGTGCTGGGGGCATTGATTATTCAGTCAGTACTGGCCACATTTGTTCTGGCTGTTCCGGTCGGGCGCAGCATTTTGGAAAAAATGTCTGGAGTGGTTCAGAATGTGATGAATTATGCGAATGATGGCATCAGCTTCCTGTTCGGTAGTCTTGCTGATCCCTCCAAGGTCGGTTTTATTTTTGGCATCAAAGTGTTGCCGCTAATTATCTTTTTCTCTGCCCTGATCTCTGTGCTTTACCACTTAGGGGTGATGCAGATTGTTATTCGATTTATAGGAGGGGGGCTGCAAAAATTTCTTATGATCAGTCGTACCGAGTCAATCTCGGCTACGGGCAATATTTTTGTCGGTCAGACCGAAGCTCCCCTGTTGGTGCGCCCTTTCATTCCGACCATGACCCGGTCTGAACTGTTCGCCATTATGGTTGGAGGTTTGGCATCTGTTGCAGGTTCTGTGTTGGCTGGTTATGCTAGCCTCGGCGTTGATCTTAACTATCTGATTGCTGCCAGTTTTATGGCGGCTCCCGGCGGATTGCTGATGGCGAAAATCATCGTTCCCGAGACGGATACTCCTGTCGATACCAAGGGTGCGATGGATGCCTCCGAGCATATCAATTTGCTGGATGCTGCAGCGACCGGAGCCTCTTCCGGTATGAAACTGGCTGTTAACGTTGGTGCCATGCTGCTCGCTTTTATAGCCCTTATTGCACTGGCTAACGGTTTTGTTGGCTGGATTGGCAATATGGTCGGGTTGAAAGGGCTCGATATTCAGGAAATTCTGGGTTATCTATTTTCGCCTTTGGCGTGGATCATCGGGATTCCGTGGGCAGAGGCAAACATTGCCGGCAGCGTGATCGGCCAGAAGTTGATAGTGAATGAGTTTGTCGCATTTATCGACTTCATCGATGTGAAGGAGTCTCTTTCCATCAAGACTCAAGCTGTGATTACCTTTGCTCTGTGTGGTTTTGCCAATCTTTCTTCCCTTGCTATTTTGCTGGGCGGCTTGGGTGTTATGGCACCCAGTCGGCGCGGGGATATTGCTAATTTAGGTTTAAAGGCGGTGCTGGCTGGAACATTGTCCAATCTGATGAGTGGTGTTTTAGCGGGTTTCTTTATATGAGAGATGGTGAATATGTATTGGTATGACGTTTTTTTGGGCACGGTAAGTGGCTTTGTCATTGGTGTGCTATTTACATGGTTGAGATTGCCTATTCCTGCGCCTCCTGCTCTGGCCGGATTGATGGCTCTGGTCGGTGTTTTCCTCGGCCGCTACTTCTATCTTGAGGTTGCCGCTGTGCTCGGAAGACTGTAAACAGCTGAAAGCAAACCCGGTTGATGCCGATGAAACAGAAAGGAACAGGCAACACAATGGACATGTTATGGCAATGCCGAAATATTTTTTCTGCTGTGGGTTTGTCTTTTTGTTACTGATGCTCGACAGTTCTCCCTCTCAGGCCAAGGATCTCGCTCCCCCAGGATTTCAGTGGCAGACCTGTAAGCAGGCAGGGTGCTCCTTCCTGGTACCGCAAGGTTGGTCTTTTGAGGGAGAGCAGAACCGGGGGGTGCAGAAGTATCAGATGATCCCCCCCCTGCACAATCGCAAGATTACACCGCTGGTGCGCGTTAATATTCTTCAACATACCGAAGTGCGTACCGGTATGTCGGCACAGCGGCATATGGAGCTCTTCATGGGAGAGCTAGACCGGTCTGGCAAGGTGTTGGAGGTCTGGAATAACACTTCAGGCTCCCTCACCAGTACCGCAGCCATGTCACTCCATTTTACCCGTGCTGATCAGGCCGTGAAAAAATTCAGTCTGCTGATCCGTAACCAGAAAACCGGCACTCTCTACGTCTTTACCTTTGAAACCATGCCCCATTACTGGGAGCAGGACTGGCCTGTGGTCGAGCAAATTTTTACTCGCCTGCGTCTGGACGAAGAGGTGTGAGCTGACTCCGCTACGAGAAGAGCCTTCAGATGGGTCGATAGAGCATTGATCCTGGTCGGTGGGAGAGTGGTACAAGGCGGGTGTCGCTTCGCTTTAGTCGATCCTGTCTGTTATCCGGATTCCAGGGGCGAATGCGGTTGAACTCAGGAAGCTCCGCCCCCGGCTCGCTATAAATAAACAACGGCAGTGGTGTATTGATCTGCCCTGGCCACTGCTTACCCTTCTCGGGATCGGCCTTCTTCAACGCTCTGATCTCATCCGGCCAGGTCAGGTTGGCGCGCAGATGGGGAACCAATGGTCGGCGAATCACAACCTCAGCAGCCATCGGCATTTTTTCCAGCAAACGAATATCTTCAGCCAGACCGACACTGGGGGTGAACTTGCTGCGCAGATGCTCAATAGCCTTGCCGACAGGAAGACGAACACTGCCATGGGTACCCGATGCCCAGCTGAATCCGACCCGCCTGGGTGCCGTCGGGAACAACTTGAGTTGTCGGTAACACTGGACGAAGTGAATGTGTTGAATATTCATGTTGCCCAGCACCGTTTCCCGCAGATCTTTGGAGCTGAGATCGGTCATTTCAAAGCTGGAGCCAAACATTTTGCGGTAGTTCTGTACCGTCTCTTTGAACTGCTGCTTGCTCTGGTTCAGGATTGCACCGAGTTCAAGAGTCTCTTTGGATATACCGATCAGTCCGGTCAGCTTTCGGGTCTCCTGTCCTGGTTGTTCCGGGGTGTAGGTCAGTCTCAAGCTGATATCAGCCGCTGTGCGGCGAGCATCGGAATCGGTCTCTTCTTCGCACTCTTCCGTGATCCAGGCGGGTAACTGGTGGTCAGAAAGCAGTGCTTCTCTGAACCGGTCCCTGCTATGAATCAAAGTGATCAGGCTGTCCCTGGTCTGGATGCGGGCGACAGTTTTATTTTCCATATTATACAATCGTTGCGGCGGTTCTCTTTCCACCATACCCGCTCTGTTCTGGTTATTCCAGAATTTGAAATCGGGAATATCAGCGGGGGAAAGGCAAATCCATATAAAGGGGGCAGTGGTCGGACATTAGCTGGTTTTTCTGTGTTTTCTTGCTCCAGTGAAACTCGGTCACGGAAGGCATAGCATGGTCAGGTGGGGCGGAAATCACTATGTGATCGATCAGGGCTTGCGGCTGAAGGCTGGCTGGACACCGGCTGATGACCTCTCCGGTTAATAGATGGATTCGATGTTTACCGGTCTGCTTGCCGGTAAGGTGCTGCCAGACCGCATCGTTGGCGTTCAGGCGCCTGTTAAAATCACCAAGAATAACCACTTGGTTATTACCTTGTCCGTAGCGGTGCAGCCATTTTTTCAGCGTGGGTAACTGTCTTTTGAGCCGAAGACAGCCTGTTTGGCTGCTGTTCAGGCTGGTTTCTGTTGCCCAGCAGCCTGAGGCCAGATGGATGCTGAGCAGATGCAGGCTGCCAGAGCGCCCGGGCAGTTCAATATGAACCCCTAGCCGTAACCCGTCATGACCGATATTCAGGCTCACATCCGGGTGACGCTTCCAAACTATAGACTTTCGTATAAGAAACCCTGTGCGCTGATCGCTGTCTCTATTCTCAAGGATGCTGGTATAGTGATCCGGTTCGGCCACGCGCTGCAGAAACTCTCTGGATTCGACTTCCTGGACCGCCAAAATGTCGGGTTTGATAGTATCAATGACCTTTTTCAGGGCCTGAAAATCCTTGTTTGTGCGGAATTTTGGGCTATTTGGTCGAAATTCCGGACGGAACCATTCAATATTCCAGCTGCCAATTCTTAAGGATTCTGTCTTATTCGTTTTACAAAATGCCAGCCCAGCAGTTGTCAGTAATAGTAACCAGATCAAAGGATAATCTGACAACCGTACCAATGATGCTGTTTTTGCAGGAACTTCTTGGCTTAATTGCATTCTAATACTTTGAGCAAATAATGACCGCAGACACCAGACTGCTCCATCAATTTACTTGTCTCATGGGGATGGGGTCTGACATTAGCATCTGATTCAGTGTCTGTCATAGCTCATCCCTGTTTATAACCAATTGGTTATTTCGCATTTGGCTATTTCGCATTGTGGGACGAGGGTGGAGCAGTACACACACATAAGATATCAAGGAGCGCAATAATGACGCTGACTATTAGATTGATAAAAACGAGAAGAGAGAAACGTCTATCCCAGCAAGCGCTGGCGGATCTGATTGGTGTTTCACGCAGTGCGTTGGCACAGTGGGAGACAGATATGAGCCGGCCAAGTTTGAGTAATCTACGAAAAATAGCAGAAATTTTTGATATTTCCTTTGAATGGTTGGCCACGGGTCGTGGCAACCAATATGTTATGCTTCAGGATGATGAAATCCCTGACGAGCAGCTGGAAGAAGAGATCAATCGTCTGCTCCCTCGCCTCAATACCCGGCACAAGAAAGCTCTACTCGATGTTATCAAGGTTATGAATTGATCGAGTGCCAGAGAGATATAAGACTAAACTCACAAGCAGCCATGAGCGGGAGCATAAACAGCCATGAGCGGGAGCATAAACAGCCATGAGCGGCGGACACAAAAAAAGAGCCACGGAGTGCTCTTTTTTTGTGTCCGGCAAACAATTACGCGTTGACCGCTTCCTTCAGTTTGGCACCAGCCTTGAACTGAGCAACCCGGGATGCCGGGATCTCAATTTCCTGACCAGTCTGAGGGTTACGACCCTTGCGCGCAGCACGATCAGCAACAGAGAAAGTACCGAAGCCGATCAGCTGTACGGACTCGCCGCTAACGAGAGCGTTCTGTGTTGCGCTCAGGAACGCATTAACAGCCAGTTCAGCTTTGCTCTTGGACAGGTCTGCTTGTTCGGCGACTGCCTCAATCAGCTCTTTCTTGTTCATGTCGAGTCCTGATGTTACTAAAGCAAAAATTATATGAGCGCAGGATAATACACGAAAGAGCGTAGTGCGAATAGCATTTGCAAGGGAAAAAACGAAGCAAACACTGCAATTTCGCAGCTATTTGAGACTTATACGTCCGGTGTCAAACCATGATTGCGGGTGAGTTCGCGCAGTCGCTGTTTTTCCGGGGTGTAATATTGCTGTGTTGTAGTGATAGCTTCGTGTCCGGCAAAAATGGCAAGGTCTTCTATATCCATGCTTCGTGCAAGATGTGAGAGTGTCGTGTGTCTCAGGGAGTGGAAGCTCTTGCTGCGCAGTCTGTCAGCCAGGCCGGAGTCATTTTGTGCAACCTGCATGGCGCAGTAGTTCAAAAATTGAGTAAACCAATGGCGCACCTGGCGCTGACTCATTGCCTTAAAGCTACCATCTTTTGCTAGCGGACGTTGGCAGGGAGCCAGCGGGAAGTCGTCGTTGGCAAACGGCTCAAGATTATGGAAAGTTCGATAGGTGATGATGGTCTGAAGTATATTGTCGTTTACCGGCAGATGACGCAGTCTGCGGCCTTTACCGCGAATGGTCAGAATCAACTGGCCGGAGCTGTCTTGCCGAATATCGCGGCACGTGTGTCCGGTTACTTCAGACTGACGCAGACCCAATCCATAAGTGATGCCAATCACGTAGGCGAGCCGGGCTTTTTCCAGTTTTAGTCTGGGTTTGTTGTCGGGATAGCCGGTCAGTGCACGGGTAATAACCTGCCACTCATCTTCATAAAAGAAGCGGGTCTCCCCATGACCACGGGCTATTTTCTCTCCACTCTTGTCAAAACCATACACGGGGTTTCCGGTGAGGTAGCCGGTGGCTTGCAGGTAACTGAAAAAACTGCTGAGGACCGTAACGATCTGATCGGTACTTTTACCAGGGCGGATGGCATTGGGAAAGAAGACTTTGTCCGGGTTGTTTCTATCCATCCCCGGTTGCTGCCAGTGTGGCCATGGGGCTTGAAGAAAGTTGATATAGACCTCGATATCGGCAACGGTACAGTTGCGATACTCCTTCACTCTCTCCCTGCTCAGGAAAATAGTGAAGCGAACCAGCTCGCGGGTATAGCGTCGTAAAGTTTCGTCTGAACGGCGCGCAGCCCGACGCAAAAATAGTGCCAGCGCATCTTTATCACTGTTAACCCCCAGCTTGTTGTGATTATGCAGGTGGAGTGGGACGTCCGCTGTCTGCAAAGGTGTGGACAGTGTCTTTTGAGTAAGGTTTTTATGTGTCATTACCCAACTATAACACCGGATATTTGCCATCAGAACGGAAGGTTGAACCAGTTTTTTCCCGCAACAGATGTTTTTTTCTGAAAATAAACTAGGTTGAAACTCCCACTTCAAAACAAAGGCGTGTCGGGCATGAAATCCTCAGTAGATAAGGTGTTTTTTTTCTTGCTGTTGTCAGGATTGTTGTCAGGATTGTGGCCATCACTGGCCGTGTCCGGTATCGATACATGCAATAGCGAATCACTGCCTCACTACGTCTTTACGCCCACCGATCAACAACAAGTTTGCCCCCAGTGTGCTCTTGTTAAGCCAGAGGTCAATGCCGAGCGTGCCGATAAATGGAACAGGGCTACTTTAACTTTGTTTGATAAAGTCTCAAAACACCAACCGCATGGGAATCATGTTGTGTCTTCCCACAGTATTTTTGAGACATTGAGTATGCTGGGTGCCGGAGCGGAAGGAAAGACCCAAAAGCAGATTTTCGAGCATATAGGAGCAACGTCGGATGATATAGGAACAACGTCGGATGATATAGGAACAACGTCGGATACTTGGCTGGCCTTTCAAAAGATGATGGATGTTCAAACCGAGGGCAAAGATGAGAAGTTTTCCAGATCTAACGTTGTTATGGTTGCCAAACGCCATGAACTAAAGGAAATCTACAGAAAATTCATAGGTCAGTTTGGTAAATGTGACGTCGAAAAGCTCGATATCAGTGATAAAAAGAAAGTGGATGAGCTGGTGAATTCTGTGAATAATCGGGTCTGCAGTATGACTGAAGGCATGATCGAGACGTGCGTGTCCAGTGACGACCTTTCCGCATCCGACCCAGCACTGTTTTTGATAAATGTTACTTATTTTCAGGATAAATGGGGGGTGGAGTTTGAAAGGCAGGACGAAAAGGGTACGTTTAAGCTCTCGAATGAATCGACTGTTGATACAACCATGATAAACGCCAGGGATGGTCGGATCGGTTATGTTGAATATGAGGGATGGCAGTCGGTTTCTATTCCCTACAAAGGCAGTTTTGAAATGGTAGCCATGTTACCGTCGGAAACAGGAAAGGGCAATTTTCAGGATTTGTTTTCTTCTCTCGACGGCCCGGAAACCAAGGACGGTATTATTGTCGATCTCACCATGCCCGAGTACACCATTGATATGGAGTATGAACTGATTGATCTGTTGAAAACAGATCAGCCGGGGGACATGTTCTCACCCTCTGCGGACTTCGGTGGCATGGTAGAGGACGCCTCGGGTTTATATGTGATGGCAGCCCGCCACAAGGCCAAGATAGAGACAGATGTTGAAGGAACCAAAGCGGTAGGGGTGACAGAGGTGTGTGTTGCTGACTGTATGTTGGAAGTGAAAGCTCCCACAGTGGTCAAGGTTAACTTGAATCGCCCTTTCCTGTTCTTGATACGTGATAAAAAAAACAAAGCGATAAGGTTTATAGGGAAGTTGGCGGATCCACGGGTAACGGCAGACTCAGTCTGAGTCTGCCAGGCACGGATTAACCATTAACCAGCCAGTGAACGCCTATGCTGGCAATAAAACCGAGCAGAACCGCCCAGCTCCAGCGCAGGTGTGACATAAACGTATACTGACCACGGGAGACGCCCATCAGAGCAACACCCGCCGCGGAACCCACGGAGAGCAGGCTGCCACCGACGCCTGCGGTCAAAGTAATGAGCAGCCACTGGAATTTATCCATCTCCGGGCTCATATCGAGAATCGCAAACATAACCGGAATGTTGTCGATCACGGCAGACATAAGACCGGCGATCACGTTGGTCACGAACGGACCATACTCCCCGTACATGGACGAGGAGAGCAGCTGCAGATAACCCAGATAGCTGAGACCGCCAACAGCGAACATAACACCAAAGAAGAAGAACAGGGTGTCCCATTCCGCATGGGAGATCTTCTCGTGGGTATCCAGATGACCGTACTTGCGTTCGTGAGCCTTTTTGTGACGTTCGATGTAACCGCCAGTGCGCAGTTTCAGAATCCAGGTGTAGAACATCAGCAGGGAGAGGCCGGTGATCATGCCCAGGAAGGGGGGCAGGTGGAAGGCCTTCTCAAAGGTGACAGCCAGCATAATCGTGATCAGGAACAGCAGGCTCATGCCCTTGGCCCCTTTCTTCATTTTGAAGCGCTGGGTCACAGGTTCCGGACGATGGTCAGGAATCGAGGGTGTCATCAGCAGTGCCGGAATGACATAGTTCACCACGGAAGGCAGGAACAGGGAGAAGAAACCAAAGAACTCCACCTTGCCGGCCTGCCAAACCATCAGGGTGGTAATGTCGCCGAACGGGCTGAATGCGCCACCGGCGTTGGCGGCAACCACAACGTTGATCAGTGCCGGAACCGCAAAGCGGGGTTCATCTTTACCCACGGACATGATCACCGTACCCATCACCAGAGCGGTGGTCAGGTTGTCGGCGATCGGGGATATAAAGAAGGCCAGGGTGCCGGTTACCCAGAACAGTTGCCGGTAGCTGAACCCCCGGCTGACCAGCCAGATGCGTAACGCATTGAATACGCCGCGCTCTTCCAGTGCATTCACATAGGTCATGGCAACCAGCAGGAATAGCAGCAGAGCTGCGTACTCCTCAAGGTCATACATAACAGCTTTTTCAATGCTCTCGGTTGGCAGACCCTGTTGTGTGACCAGAACAGAGATCAGTACCCAGATAATACCCGAGGCCAGCATCATCGGTTTTGATTTACGAAGATGCAGTTTCTCTTCGAAGATAACGGACAGGTAAGCAAGAATAAACACAACCAGACAGGTAATGGCAATACCGTGCCCAGTCAGATTGATCGGCCCTGACGCCGCTGCGGAAGCCAGGTTTGGTAACGATAGCGCTAAGGCAGCGAGCGAGCCTTGCAGCCATGGTTTAAAGGATTTTGTATTTACGGGGGGACTGTTTTTCATATTCGATCCAAACAATAACAACACACTCAGGTGGCTAGTGCCCGCAGTCCAAGCCATTCACGCACCGCTATTTATGGGAAGAATAGCGGTAAGTGTCGGAGAGCTTGTGGAATATACGGTGCCGGGCAGGGCGGGTATTCTACTCTTACGGGCAGCAGACACAATCCCAATGTTTTTCTCTTTTTCTTTTTCTTTTTCTTTTTCTTTCTCTTTTTTTTTCTATAGGGATTTATCATGATAGGAGTGAGTCCTGACCGGAATGTCATTATAATGCTCTCCGACTTTTTTGAGCCTGAAGCCGAGCAGCATCATGACAGTTCGTACACGTATTGCCCCATCCCCTACCGGTGATCCCCATGTGGGTACCGCTTATATCGCCCTGTTCAATATGGCTTTTGCCAAGAGTCAGGGCGGCCAGTTTCTGCTTCGCATCGAAGATACCGATCAGGTGCGCAGCACTCCTGAATCCGAGCAACAGATTCTCGACTCTCTACGCTGGCTGGGTCTGAATTGGGATGAGGGTCCCGATGTCGGTGGTCCGCACGGCCCTTACCGTCAGAGTGAGCGCAGCGAGCTCTATGCCAAACACTCTGACGAACTGTTGGAGAAAGGCCATGCTTTCCGTTGCTTCTGTACCTCTGAGCGTCTGGATGAACTGCGCAAGCAGCAGGAGATCGACAAGGAAGGCTCTGGCTACGATGGCCACTGTCTGCACCTGACCGAAGCGAGCGTTCAGACCAAACTGGCTGCCGGCGAGCCGCACGTAGTACGGATGAAAATCCCTACAGAAGGCACCTGTAAAGTTCAGGATATGCTGCGCGGCGAGATTGAGATCGACTGGAAACAGGTGGACATGCAGGTGTTGAGGAAGGCGGATGGCCTGCCAACGTATCACCTGGCCAACGTGGTGGATGACCATTATATGGAGATCACCCATGTTATCCGTGGTGAAGAGTGGATCAACTCCGCACCCAAGCACATTCTGCTGTACAAGTATTTTGGCTGGCAGATGCCGGTGCTGTGTCATATGCCGCTGCTGCGTAACCCGGACAAGAGCAAGCTCTCCAAGCGCAAGAACCCAACCTGCATCACTTACTACCGTGATGCCGGCTATCTGCCAGAAGCCGTGCTCAACTACCTGGGTCGTATGGGTTGGTCCATGCCGGATGAGCGTGAGAAGTTCACATTGGATGAGATGATCGCCAACTTTGATCTTCAGCGTGTCTCTCTGGGCGGCCCGATCTTCGATCAGGAAAAACTGTCCTGGCTGAACGGCAGCTGGATTCGTGAAAACCTGACTGTAGAAGAGTTTGGCGAGCGTCTGCATAACTGGTTGATGAACGAAGCCTATATCAGCAAGTTTCTGCCGTTTGCCAAGGAGCGTGCCGCTGTTTTTACTGATGTTGCGCCGATGGCTGCCTTTATGTTTTCTGGCATGCTGGATCTGAAGCCGGAAGACTTCGCCCATAAAAAGCGGGAAGAGGTGGATGTGCGCAAGGTGCTGCAGTTTGCCCTGTGGCGCCTGGAAGCTCTGCGCATCTGGGAAAAGGATAACATCTTCGGCGAGATCAAAACCCTCTCCAAAGAGATGGGACTGAAGATCGGCGACTGCATGCAGCCGGTATTCGTGGCGATTGCCGGTACGCCGAACAGCTGGTCGGTGGTTGACTCTATGGTGATTCTTGGTCCGGATATGAGCCGCGCGCGCCTGCGTCACGCGGTGAATGTACTGGGCGGTGTCTCCAAAAAGGAGATGAAACGTCTGGAGAAAGAGTTCCGCGACCTCGGTCAAGACGAAGCCTGATTCAATCTACACTTATCGAAGACGAAACACACTCGGCAACTGTCGGGTGTTTTCTTATACAGGATGAGCCTGGTGTCCCACCAGACGTCCTTAGATTGTGAAGCGGTATATAACTACTCAGAATAGAAGATGTAGGAATCACCATAGTGTCGGCACCATCATAGGGATTAAAGATCGCAGAGCGTTGTCGCCCCAGCTTTGATTAACCCAAGAAGCCATAGCGGGAGTGAAAGCGGTGTATACCGACAAGCACAACGTTATACTGGCTAGACTAAAGTATGCTATGGACGAGACAATAGTTTTGATCCGACGGCTTTTCAAATTGCTCGGTATATAATCCCGCAAGTCCCGATCTGCTTCAGGTATCGTCGCACGGTGTATAACACATATGGTCACATACATGCCTGCGAATGCTGCCAAAGTAGCGATATAGGTTGTTGCGCCAGTTATACCAGCCACTAGGAAGATCGGTTGCGACGCGGCACCGAGTCCTGCGACAGCAGGAAATATGGTATTACTGACTTCCTGAGCTTCCTTTCCCGGTTGATTATTAATTTGTATTCTTCTTGGCTGTTGCTGTTGCTGTACCTGTAACTGTGGCTGTGCCTGTGCCTGTGGAATCATGAGAAACCTCCTTACTGTTTCATGTGTTCTCTCCATATCTGACAAGCAGGTAGAGAAAAAGTTTCAATATAATTGCTATAACAATCAGAATGTATCGCTTGACACGTTATAAGTAGAGCCATAAAATGCGCCCCGCACTCCGGCACCGACGCAAGCCGTTACGGAGAGCTGATCAGACAGTTCGCTGCTGTGAGAGGGGCCTTAGCTCAGCTGGGAGAGCGCAACACTGGCAGTGTTGAGGTCAGCGGT
>CAMRBW010000008.1 GCA_947040555.1 uncultured Oceanospirillales bacterium
AAAAAAACAATTGCCGCTGAAGTGATTTCGTTCCTGTGATGGGGGCAGTGATGCGCTTTGGACAAAGGAGGGGTGTGAAGTATCTGGCATCGGGGACGAAGCACTGACTCCGTAAACAAAGTATGCGCCTGTAACGCCAGTGACCATACAAGCAAAGGGTGCCGGACCAGTCATCATAACAAATTCACCGCTTTATCAAAGAGATAGACTCTCCTGAAGGTAGACCAGAACACTGGTTAGTCCATGTAACCGCCGTTGTGATGCGAGATCCTTTCCCATGTGAGTCCAAAGAGCGATATATCGTCAACGAACACTGGGAAGGAGGGGGCCTGTTCCCCCTCTCGCGATTAGGACGCTTGCCACTGACTTTTGCTGTCGTTCCTCTATATAATTCGTCCATTCACCTGATGAGGCTTGCTCTGCCATGCTTCAAGGGAAACCTTCAATAGAGGAGCTTTTGGTCGGTGGAACGTCGATGCGATTAATCCGGAAGTATGGTGCCATTAAAGATGAGGGCAGAGGGTGTGTTGCCACTATCGGCAATTTTGATGGTGTTCATCGGGGGCATCAGGACATTCTGGCTCAGTTGCACGCCCGTGCTCAAAAGGAAGGCGTCAAGGACTGTGTCATCGTCTTTGAACCACTACCCAGGGAGTATTTCGCCCAACAGACAGAGCCCGGCGCTTCACCCGCCCGTATTCAGACCTTTCGGGATAAACTGGAAGCTCTGACCCAGAACGGCGTTGGGCAGGTTCTGTGCCTGTCCTTCAACGACGCCCTGCGCAGTCTGACCGCCGAGCAGTTTATCCGCCAGATTTTAGTGGATGGGCTGGGTATTCACCACCTTGTTGTCGGTGATGATTTTCGCTTTGGTTGTGACCGTAAAGGGGATTTTGCCAGCCTTCAGGAGGCGGGCAAGCGCTTCGGATTTACCGTTGAACACACCCGCACGGTGCTGGTGGCTGACGAAAGAGTCAGCAGTACCCGCATTCGTACTCTCCTCGGGGAGGGTCGTTTTGCGGAAGCCGCAGAACTGATCGGTCGTCCCTTCACCATCTCAGGCCGGGTCAATCATGGCCAGAAACTGGGGCGTCAGTTAGGGGTTCCGACGGCCAATCTCCGTATCGGCCGTCACCGCTGTCCTGTTCGGGGCGTTTATGCCGTCCGCATACATGGCCTCGGCAAAATCTGGAATGGTGTCGCCAATGTCGGTATGCGACCGACTGTTAATGGTTCAGAGGAGCGTCTGGAAGTGCACCTGCTGGACTTTCGGGGGGATCTCTATGGCCGCCGTATTCAGGTAGAATTCATCGATAAAATTCGTGATGAGCAGAAATTTGATAAGCTGGATGATCTGAAGCTGGCTATCAATAGTGATATTGTCCGGGCCCGAGACATCTTTTCCCATTCATAACGCACACACAACTGCAGCTCTCTGGCTGAATTTGTATTTTGTGGTAAACGACTGATGAGCGATTACAAGCACACGCTGAACCTACCGGAAACTGCGTTTCCTATGCGCGGTAACCTGGCAAAACGTGAACCTGACATGCTGAAAGGCTGGCAGGAGATGGATCTTTACGGAAAAATTCGAGCGGCGCGTGCCGGTCGTGACACGTTTATCCTGCACGATGGCCCTCCCTACGCCAACGGTGATATCCACATTGGTCACGCCGTTAACAAGATTTTGAAAGATATCATCGTCAAGTCCAAGACCATGAGTGGCTTTAATGCCCCTTATGTGCCGGGCTGGGACTGCCATGGTCTGCCTATTGAACACAAGGTAGAGACCATGATCGGCAAAGCCGGTGATAAGGTCGATTACAAAACCTTCCGTCAGAAGTGCCGTGAATATGCGGCCACTCAGGTAGACGGCCAACGTCGTGACTTTATCCGTCTGGGTATCCAGGGTGACTGGGACAAGCCCTATCTGACCATGGATTTCACTACCGAAGCAGACATTATTCGTGCGCTGGGCAAGATCGCCAAAAATGGCCATCTGGTGAAGGGCTACAAGCCGGTTTACTGGAGTGTGGTGGGTGGTTCCGCCCTGGCCGAAGCCGAGGTGGAATATCAGGACAAGACTTCTACCCAGATCGACGTTCGCTACGCGGCCGCTGATGAAGCTGACCTGCTGGCTCGCTTTGAGCCTGCTTTTGAAAACGCGGGTGAGCAGGGTGAAGGTGAAGTGGCGGTGGTGATCTGGACCACAACGCCCTGGACTCTGCCATCATCTCAGGCGGTCACTCTGGGTGAAGGTCTTGATTACGTGCTGGTTCAGTGTGAAGTCAACGGTGCGCCTGCGCGTCTGATTCTGGCAGAAGCTCTGCTGGAAGGTGCCATGCAGCGTTACGGCATCGAAGGTTACACCATCATCGGCCGTGCCCAGGGTGTTGCGCTGGAAAATGCGAAAGTTCACCACCCATTCTACGACAAGGTTCTCCCGGTTATTTTAGGCGACCATGTTACTCTGGATGCCGGTACCGGTTGTGTACATACGGCACCTGACCACGGTGTTGACGACTTTAACGTTGGCCGTAAATACGACATTGGCACTTTAAACTATCTGGACGACAGTGGTATTTATCGCTCACAGGTAGAGCTGTTTGCCGGTGAACACGTTTATAAAGTTGACCCGAAAGTGGTTGCGGTATTGGAAGAGCGTGGTCGTGTACTGGCGCAGGCCAAAATGACCCACAGTTATCCGCACTGCTGGCGTACCAAGACGCCGCTGATCTTCCGTGCCACGCCGCAGTGGTTTGTGAGCATGCATAAGCAGGGTCTGCTGGATACCGCCATGAACTCTCTGAAGGATGTGACTTTCACACCGGATTGGGGTCGTAATCGTATGGAATCCATGCTCGGTCAGAGCCCGGACTGGTGTGTCTCCCGTCAGCGTACCTGGGGTGTGCCGATTGCTCTGTTTATCCACAAGGATACCGAAGAGCTGCATCCGCAGACTGCTGAGCTGGTAGAGAAAGTCGCGCTGCTGGTGGAAAAAGAGGGTATGGATGCCTGGTTCGATCTGGAACCTGAGGACGTTCTCTCCGCCGAAGATGCAGAAAACTATGTGAAAGTGACCGACACCCTCGACGTATGGTTTGACTCCGGTGTGACTCACCAATCTGTCTGTGACCGTCGTGAAGATCTGCGGGCGCCGGCTGACCTCTATCTGGAAGGTTCCGACCAGCACCGTGGCTGGTTCCAGTCTTCCCTGAAGACCGGTATCGCCATGAATGGTGTGCCGCCTTATAAGGGTCTGTTGACCCACGGCTTCGTTGTTGATGCCAATGGTCGCAAGATGTCCAAGTCTCTGGGCAATGTAATGCCGCCGCAGGATGTGATCAATACGCTGGGTGCGGATATTCTGCGTCTGTGGGTGTCGTCTACCGATTACACCAGCGAGATGACCGTTTCCAAGGATATTCTGAACCGTTCCGCAGACAGCTACCGTCGTATTCGTAACACGGCGCGCTTCCTGCTCTCCAACCTGAACGGCTTTAATCCGGCAACCGATCTGGTTGCGTACGACACCATGCTGCCACTGGATCGCTGGGCGGTTGATCGTGCGCTGCAGCTGCAGGAGGAGATTCTGGCCGGCTACAACACCTACAACTTCCTGAGCGTTTATCAGAAGGTGCATAACTTCTGCTCTCTGGATCTGGGCGGTTTCTATCTGGATATCATCAAGGATCGCCAGTACACCACCCGGAAGGAGAGTCTGCCTCGCCGTAGCTGCCAGACTGCCATGTTCCATATTATGGAAGCGTTTGTGCGCTGGATCGCCCCGATTCTGAGCTACACCGCGGATGAACTCTGGGACGCACTGCCAGGCGAGCGCGGAGAGAGCGTACATCTGGAAGAGTGGTACACCGGCCTTTCTGCTTTGGATAGCAACATCTTTACCCGCAATTACTGGGAAAAGGTGATGGAGGTGAAGACGGCGGTGAACAAGGCGATGGAAGATGCCCGTAACGCCGGTCAGATCGGTGGCAGCCTACAGGCCGAGGTGACTTTGTACGCCTCTGACGAGCTGAAGGCTGAGATCGGCAAGCTGGGCGATGAGCTGCGCTTCGTTCTGATTACTTCCCGTGCTGATGTCGCTGCTCTGGCTGATGCCGCTGATGGTGCTGTAGACACTGATGTGGAAGGTTTGAAGGTTGCCGTTGCCAAGTCTGCTCACGAGAAGTGTGATCGTTGCTGGCACCATCGTGAAGATGTTGGCGCTTACGAAAAATACACCGACCTGTGTGGTCGCTGTATAGAGAACGTGGAAGGTGAAGGCGAAGTGCGCTACTACGCATAATAGAAGACGTAGATGGCCCCGAAACCCTGAATAGACAGCGCCGGCTTTTGCCGGCGCTGTTTTATCCTTTGAATGATCTGATTAAAAATGGAACGTTATGATTCGTAGTCCCCGTCTCTTTTTAACCTGCGTAGCAGTCTGTGCCTTGATATTTATGGCGGACCAGTGGACGAAAAACTGGTTTGTGGCCAATTTCGCTCTCTATGAACAGTTTCCGGTGATTCCAGACTTGTTCAGTTTTACGCTGGCTCACAACCGGGGCGCGGCGTTTAGCTTTCTCAGCTCTGCGGGTGGTTGGCAGCGCTGGTTCTTTATCGGTATTGCGACGGTTGTCAGCATTGGCCTGGCCGTGTGGATGGGGCGTCTGGACGGCAAGCAGAAGCTGCAGGCCGTGGCCCTGACCCTGATTCTGGGCGGAGCCCTGGGTAATCTCTGGGATCGGGTTTTTCTTGGACATGTGGTGGACTTTATTCTGATTCATTATAAGCAGTCCTGGTTCTTCCCGGCCTTTAATCTGGCCGATATGGGGATTACTCTGGGGGCCGGGCTGATGATTCTGGATATGTTTATCAATCCAGAATCTATTGAAAATCCTCAATAAACAGCCGTTTATCTTCGACTTTACGCCGTTGGTCGTATTCCGGCGGCTTTTGCACTACTTATCCGTTTTTTCTGCCTAGTCTTGGAGTATTCGTTCATGAGGTCCAGGGAGGTACCCCATGCTTTCAACCCAGGCAGCTTTTAGTTCTAGAATTCAATTAGCCGGTTTTACCCTGCCGGAGTTGCTTTGCGCGATGGCTATTTTCAGTATTCTGGTGACAGCCGGCATTCCCTCCATGATGAATTTTTTCAAACGCTATGAAGCGGAGATAACGTTTCGTAGTTTCAAAAATATTGCCTCTTATGCGCGAGTGGAAGCCATTACCCGCAGACGGGATGTGGTGCTTTGTCCCAGAAAAGCAAACACCGAAGAGTGTGGTACCGGAGCCGGAGATGGTTGGAAACAGGGGTGGTTATTGTTTGTCGATAGGGGAGACTCTCCCACAGATATTACAGCAGCCGATGGGGATGTATTGCTCAAAGTCTACGAGTCGGTTGCAGATGATATAGATATCGAACTTGGTGGTAGCACGGGTAGTAGTCGATTGGACTATATCCGCTTTATGGCTCGTGGTAACAGTTTTCCAAGCAATCCTTCTGCGCTGTTCTGTCAAAAAGATAGTGACGATGTCGTCAATTTTGCGGGCAAGATTATTATTTTCCGTGGGCGGCTTCGTGTTGAAGACAGTATTGTCTCTAAGGGGGAATGTGATGCACTTTAAATCTTTTCCCACAGGTAGCCGTCGAGAGAAAGGTTTTAACCTGATTGAAAATCTGGTCACCTTGTTAGTGCTGACTGTGGGGCTGTTGGGTATTGCCGGCATGCAGGCTGTTGCTATTCAAACCCAGCAAACTGGCCATCACTATGGTCGAGCGACCTCTCTGGCACAGAATATGGCAGAGCGGATGCGAGCCAATTTCGAAGCTGCTGAAGCTGGAGACTATGCCGTACCGAATACGGGAAGCGTTGTAGAGAATAGCAAATGTTTCACCACCGAAGGTTGTTCACCACAGCAGATGGCAGAGACGGACATCAATGAATGGCATCAGATGGTTGAGAGAACGTTGCCCCAGGGAGATAGCCATATCTGTCGGGATAGTACTCCCAGCCAGGATCCGGCAGATTATATCGGGGAAGTTGCTGACATTCGCTCCACCTGTGATGACACGGGAGATACCTACGTTATACATGTTTTCTGGGATATGGATCCGACCAGGGATGGCAATGTAGAACTCACCGCTGATCCCCAGACAACAGATGGTCACTTAATTTTGGTTTTTGAGCCATGAGGAGGTACGCAATGAAAGGAATCCAGCGTGGTTCTCTAATAGTTGAGATGATGGTGTCCACACTTATTGGCACTGTACTCCTGTACGGAGCGTTGTCCATCATGCTCAACAGCCGAATAACTTACCTTGCCCGTGAGGGATTATCCAGTAATGAAGGGCGTGGACTGTTGGCTCTGGAGATTCTTGCCAATGATATCCGCGCCTCTGGCTATAGAGGGTGTGTCTCTGGAGGTGATCAAACAATTATCAGAGGATTTGACTCTTCTCATGACTGGTTTATGCCAGAGGTAGGTATACGGGGCTGGGAGTATTCGCAGACGGAGTATGGTGATGCCTTAAGTGTGTATGGCCTGAGCGAAAGCCCCTTTAGTGGTTCGAGCTGGCTGCCATCTACAACTCCCATGAGTGCAATTTCAAATGCAACGTTAGGTTCTTCAGGAATAACGCCCATCGCAATCAATGGGCCACTGACCATCGGCAGCTCAACGGCAGGAATCACCGAGATCGCTAAGGCGGATGAAGCCGGTCGGGTTGATATGCTGGAAGGGAGTGATGTGCTGGAACTGTGGGTCGCCCAGCCCTATGTTCTAGATATTAATCGCTATATTCACACAACGCCGGGGTATTTTGAGGTCGTGCCGGAGACGATGACAGGCTTTCCTGAGGGTTTAGATGATCATGAGCGTCTCCTAGTGGTCAGCGACTGTGAACGTAATATGTTACTTCAAACAAAATTGTTTAATCATGTTGATGGCCGCGTCAATCTTGGTACCACAAATCTCAATGCTCTCCAGTTATATGAGTTCAGAGATCGAGGGCAGGCCCTTATGATTCAGGGCGTTATGTATTATCTTGCTCTTCCCAGCGGGCGAGACAGGCCTTCTTTGTACCGAAAGGAAATTAATTCCGACGGTAGTTACAAAAATGCAGAAGAAGTTGTTCCCAGCGTATTAAATCTGCAGTTTCTATATGGTGAAAATCTTGATAATGGAGTATCTGCTAATACGTATGTAGAAGCAGATAGCGTGACTGATTGGTCTCGAGTCGTTAGTGTCCGTATTTTTATGCTGTTGGAAACAGAAAGAAATAATGCGGCTGACCAAGGTTTGGATTATTTTTATTTCGGACAAAACTATAGTCCGGAAGATGCGAGCGACAAAAGGATTCGTCGTGAATATACAATGACAGTCACATTGAGAAACAGAGCCTTGGGGTTAGCGGTTTTAGGGAATGGTAATTGATTGGCTTTGAGTGTATTTCTTCGACAGGGAGTCAGTGAATGATGAGATATGGTTTTCCCGCAAAGCAAGATGGTGCAGCACTTATTGTTGCTATGATTTTGTTGTTGTTGCTTACTTTGATGGGCACAGACAGCATGAGAACATCTGCGCTGGATATTCATTTGGGTAAGGGATTTCATGATCAAGACTATGCCTTTCAATCAGCAGAAACAGGTTTGAGATTGGCGGAACAGGTCTTGCAGAACGCTTCAACAATAGCAGAGGTGGAAACTTTGTTGGGTAATATCAATATTGGTTATGAAACTGGCACGATGGATTACCGTGATAGTAGCTACTGGGACAATTTATCGAACGTGCAAAACAATGTTGAACACTCTGTTAAGGTTGTTGTCGAAAAATGGAGTTTCGTCCGCGACAGTCTGTCCGCAGGTAGCGGAGAGCCAACAGGTATTCAGTATTATCGCATTACCTCCCGGGGGGTAGACCCAAGCTACCAGAGACATTTGGAGTCAAAAAGTGAGGATTACAGTGAGGCTCGTTCATTGGTACTTGTGCAGAGTGTTTATGCGGCAAGGCATGTCAATTGAAGTTATATGGGGAGGAGTAAGGAATGCAGCTCTCAAAAAAATTCTCACTAATCAGTATGTTTACAATATTGGCGGCTGGCCATGCCTCTGCGTTAAATCTGGCAGATAAACCTCTGTTTCTGAAAAATAGTGCAGTACCCAATGTCCTACTGATGCTGGATGATTCAGGGTCTATGAATTGGGAGATTTTGACACAAACTCATTTCCCTTACTGTAATTATTTATCTACCACCTCATCTTATTGTCCTGCTGTTAACAGTTCTGGATTAATATATAAATCGGATGGTGGGACTGCTTATTATATGTTTGAGGGGTATTATGAATATAATGCGGATTCAATAACTTTTTTTGATAACGGTAATGACTGGAGGATTCTCTCCAGTGACATGAATGTTACTTATTTCAATCCAGATAAAGATTATGAACCATGGATTGGTCTTTCTGATGCGTCTTTTACATCTGCGCGCAAACATCCGGTATCAGAATCCAACGGATATAGTTCGGTGAGGGATTTGACAGGTTCCTTCTATGTTGTGGCTGATGACTCGGCAGGTTACACAGGTAGCTCGCCCGGCGTGGCGGCAAGCAACTATTCATCAGGTTCAAATGGCAAGGTTGATGCCTGGGATAATCACACGATTTATCAGATTAATGGTTCTTCCATTTCGCGTTGGGAAGTCACTTACGCCGTATCGGGTAATAGGGTGGTACGACAGCAAAATCAAGTGCAAGATATAACCAGTACGACGGAAGTTAATGCCATTAAACAGAATTACGCCAACTGGTATCAATACCAACGTCGTCGTTCTTATGTCACAAATTCAGCCATTGGTTCTTTGCTTAATTTCAGCCCAGATTATCGTTATGCACTTGGCTATATCAATCAGTCAAATATGGAAGTAAATTCCCCGAGTGATAATGATCTGGATACCCATAATAAGGATCTACTTTCCAGCCTGTTTAGTTCTTATCACGGATCAGGAGGAACACCGCTTCGCCGAGGTTTGGATCTGGTTGGTACCTATCTCTCAACGTCTGGAATAAATGCGCCTATTACTGATAGCTGCCAGCAGAATTTTGCCGTGCTGTTTTCTGATGGTTACTGGAATGGCAGCTTCAGTAACACCTCTATTGGTAATTCTGATGGTGACTCCTATACGTCTACCGTGGCAGATATTGCTAATTACTACTACAGCAATGATTTGCGGAGTGATTTAGCCAATGGTGTTCAGTCATCCTCCTCGAATTCTGTCACACATCAGAATATGAGTACTTTCACAGTCGCCTTCGGGGTCGAGGGGCTACTGGACGATAGCAATGGTGATGGTTGGCCAGATGTAAATGGCATTAATCTGGCCGAAAGCAGTGACTGGGGCGATCCTTTTCGATCTAGATCCCCAGCCAAAATCGATGATATGTGGCATGCCGCTTTCAATAGTAGAGGGTTGTTCTCTTCTGCCCGCACACCCGATGAGATGGTCAATGCACTCTCCGGTGCTTTGGCGGAAGTCGATCGCCGTACAGGATCAGCAGCGGCGGTTGCGACGAACTCAGGCAGTCTGCAGGGGGATACCCATGTTTATCAGGCACGCTTTGACAGCGCAGACTGGACGGGGGATCTATGGGCTCTTCCGCTTGACCCATCCGGTGGCGATGTCAGTGCCACAGCTACCTGGAAGGCAGCAGATCAGCTACCTTTCAGCCGGGTAATTATCACGGCTGATCGCAACAGTAATGATGATCTTGTCGGGAGAAAGTTTCGCAGCGGATCATTGTCCAGTGATTATCAGGCGAAATTGACAGCAGGAATGCAGGCGTTGGGGGCCACAGGCAGTACAGATAACTTTACCGGGGCGCTGGTTGATTATCTCAGGGGTGCGAATGCCAATTCATTTAATGCTTACACCTTTCGGAAGCGCAACTCCAAACTGGGTGATCTGGTACATTCTGAGCCTGTGTATGTTGGGCGGCCAAACGCTGGCATTACAGATTCCTCTTATCAAGCCTTCAAAACCCGTAATGCCAATCGGGATGCCATGATTTATGTAGGAGCCAATGATGGCATGCTGCACGGCTTTGATGCTGAAACGGGGGAGGAGCAGCTGGCCTTTGTCCCTAACACTCTGGCGGGTGATCTGTATCATCTGGCCGACCCGGATTATGACCATCGGTACTATGTGGATGGTGCCGTAACCAGCCGGGATGTGTGCACAAATGCCTCTGGAACAGGTAGCTGCTCCTGGAAGACCTTGTTAGTGGGTGCTTTGCGGGGCGGCGGCAAAGGTGTTTATGCTCTGGATGTAACGGATCCCAACAATTTTTCTGAAAGCAAAGCCAACGAAATTTTCAAGTGGGAATTTAACAGTGAGCATGATACACATGGCGATGATATGGGGTTCAGTTTTGGTGACCCTGTGATTGCAAAAATGTGGAATGACCGATGGGCAGTAATAGTCGCTAACGGTTATAACAGCGCCAATGGCAAAGCGATGTTATTTATCCTGGATGCAGAAACCGGTGAGACGATGGCCGTGTTGGATACTTTAACGGGTGATCGTTCCTCACCTAATGGTCTTTCGGCCCCGACAGCTGTGGATACTGATGCCGATGGTATTGTTGATGCTATCTATGCCGGAGATCTTCAGGGAAATCTATGGAAGTTTTATGTTAGTCGAGATTGGGGGCATGGGTACACTATTTACTCTGACTCTCAAGGAAAACATATTCCCATACCTCTGTTTTCTGCGGGGGAGGGTCGACCCATTACGGTAGCGCCGACTGTAGCAAAGCATCCGACAATGTTTGGCCAGATTGTATACTTTGGTACCGGTAAGTATCTGGAAAATATTGATAATATGATTACTGGTCAGACAACGCAGAAATTCTATGGTATCTGGTCAGAATATGGCGCTGTAGGGTGGAGTTCCGCGCAAAAGAGGGATAGCGCAGTAGAAGAATCCTCATTGCTGGCTCAGACCATAGAGAGGGAGTTGGCTGTTTATCCCGTAGATAGCAATAAGGATGGTAACAGTAATAGTGGGGATACCTCCGTGACATTGCGCTTTACCTCCAATAATGCGATTTGTTGGGAAGGTTGTGGTAATGGAAACCACAAAGGCTGGGTTCTGGAGTTGTCGATGAATGGAGATAACCGTGGAGAGAGACAGGTTACCCGCCCGGTGCTTCGTAACGGACGCATCATTTTCACCACATTTTTGCCATCTCCCTCCGTTTGTGACAATGGTGGACAGAGCTGGTTGATGGAGCTGAATGCAGTGGATGGCAGATACGTGTACGAGCCACCATTCGATATCAATAGCGATAGCGAGTTTGATAAGGACGATGTGGATTTATCCAGCTGGACTTCCGCAAATGTCCAGGCGTTGTGTTCTGGTGGTCGATGTCAGTCGCCTTCAGGAATTTTGTCAGAAGGAATGCTGCAAGTGCCCACCATAATAAACTGTGGTGCAGGGGTTGAGTGTAAGTACACAAGCGGGTCTGGTGGAGATGTGATCAAAATTGGTGAAAATCCTGGTGGTACTACGTTGGGACGACAGTCGTGGCGCGAACTGAGGGAGTATTGATGATGAAATGGATAATAACAATTTTCTCGATTGTGATGGCAGTAGGCGCAACGGCTGCGGACGGCCTTTTAGTAAGAGGCACGTTGAAGGAAGTGCATTCCGAACAGTCTGCTCTGGAACTGTATAGGCGCGATATTTTGTACACTATGAACAGCAATGTTGTTATTGAAACTGTTCGTTCAGATTCTAATTATTTTTTGCTGTTGCCTGGGCTGGATGTCTCACTGCATTCAGAGGATGGCAGAACAGTTTCGCGAATATTTATTCATGGCCCATCTGATATTCTGGATAAGGCTTTAATGGATTGACGTTTGCGTAAATCCGGTACTTAAAATGGAACTTTAGCGATGTACACAACGATAGCTAAAAAGACAATGATTTCTGGTTTTAGTTTGATTGAGTTGCTGATAGTAATCGTCATTATCGGTATTCTCTCTGCTTTTGCCTATCCGTCTTATCGGGATTACATTTATCGGTCGAATCGGTCTGATGCTTATATTGCAATCCAACGTGTATCCTTATCTCAGGAGCGTTTTTATGTGCTGCAGAACGAATATACCGATAATATAAATTTCCTTGGCGGTGATGATTCCGATAATAGCTTTTATACTCTGCAAGCTGTAACGGGGATATGGAGTGGAGTGGATTGCGCTGCTGCCAGCAGTGATACGGATTCTACTAATGAATACACCATTTTTGCTACACCGGTCGCCGGCAGTGTCCAGGCAGACGATACGGACTGTAGCTGTATCTATTTTAATAGTCGAGGCGTCAAAGGTTCGACTGGTACACGCAATGATGATGAGGATTGCTGGTAATTCGTTAATCACTCGTCTCTATTTTTTTTTGATAGAGGCTAAGCTGATAGATGAAATCATCTTATCATAGAGCTGTTTTATTTATGAATGCTAAGGGATATGGCTGGAATCTGTTAATTTTGAATGGTGACCTTGAGATAGCTGAGAGCATCTCCAGCAAGCTGTCGACATTGGGAGTTGATGTTAATGCTTCTTGTGCCAATTCATTGGCACATTACGAAAGCTCTCTTTTTGATGGGAAGTGGGATGTTATTATCGGCCTGGATGTTGATCTACCATCAATCCCATTATCTCAGGCGTTATCAGTTCAGAAAAGATGTATATCTCATCAATTTATCCCTTTCATTGTTATTTCTTCTGATGCTTCATCCGATAGTAGAGTGAAATGGATATCCCAAGGGGCGAATGATGTTGTAGAAAATAATGCTTATGATCTGTTGTCCTGTATTGTTAACAGAGAACTTGATAATCAAGATGTTGTCAGTACGCAGCCTGTACCTTTTGAAAAATATGGTTGTCAAGAGTACCAGAAGTCATTGGCTGAAAAGTTAAATGAGATTCATGGTGATTCTAGTGTGCTAGATGCTACAACACTGTTTGTAATTGAGTTTCATCAATGGAGTACATTGGTTGATGCTCTTGATGGTGATCAAAAAACAGTTATTATGACGGCGGTTAATAAAGAGTTACATTCCTATTTTGAGAAAGAAAATTACCCTGTATCCACAGAAGGGGTAGTTTTTGTTTTTGATAAAACGGATGACCCAATAGGTATTGCTCGCAATATTACCGATGACTTTAATAGGTTGTTTGTTGATATTGGAGATAAAAGTTATCAGATGGCAATATCTCTAGTCGCTCTGGAACTGAAATATTTCAAAGACTGCGATAATGTACTGAAACACGTTGAGAGTATGTTAACTGAAGTTAGAGCACGTGGTGTCAATATATATCAGATTTTTTCTCCCGAAGCTGAACTTGAAAAACAGGCGGTAGACGGTGATGCCCATGCTTTGGTAAAGCATGCTCTGGATCATAAAAGTTTTCGGCTTATGTTTCAGCCTATAGCAAGCCTTAAGGGGGATAGCGAGGCGCATTATGATGTGCTGCTACGTATCATTGACCCTAGTGGTAAAAATATTTCTGCAGGACAGTTTATGGGAGCTATCGATAAAACACCCTTGGCAGAGAAAATAGATAAGTGGGTTATCCTGAAGAGTATTAAAAAATTACTGAAAAGTGATGATAAGCTTAAGTCTTGCCTCTTTCTTCATATCAGTACCGCATCGGTTAAGGATGAGAGATTTCTGCCGTGGCTTCGTTTGCTCATAAAAAAGACGGGTGTATCACCGAGTTCTCTGATTTTTCAGCTGGATGAAGAGAGTATTGCACGGTTCAGTAAAGAGGCAACGCATACACTATCAGAGATGGTGAAAATTGGTTGTCGCACGAGCATTTGTCATTTCGGTACGACTGTAAATCCTATGTGTATAGCCAAGGATTTTGAAACGGATTACATCAAGTTTGATGGCAGTATCATTAATGATCTGGTTGCTAGCTCTGAGAAAGAGAAGCTGATCAAGGATATGATAAATAATCTGCACAGATTTGGCCGAAGAACGATTATTCCCCATGTTGAGAATCCAAATGTAATGACCCGCGTTTGGCGTACCGGGTCAGATTACGTTCAGGGGCACTTCTTACAAAAGCCTGGCCCCGATATGGACTATGACTTCAGCTCTGATACGTGAGGCCTCAGTTATTCTGATGTCTCAGGCTCTCCTTCCAAATCCAGTTTTTTCAGTCGATACCGAAGCGCCCGGAAAGTAATTTCCAGCTGTTTAGCGGCTGCCGTACGGTTCCTCAAAACCTTCGGGGATGTCCTAAGCCTCCCTAAGCTTCCTCGCACAGTCTGATCAGTATCTAAGGGCATCACGCCGGATCAGCTGAAGGAAAAATCAGAAGCAATGACTGATAATAAATCGGTCGAGCGGTGACAACAAGCCGGAGAAATCCTGCTTAAATCTGTGTATGAGTGCAGGTGTAAATACGTGCCTTTAGACTCATTTCTGGATTGGAAAATACTGCAATTGCGGGGGATGATTTTGATTTTACACAGCCACTTCTCCACAGAAAACCGCAACAGTTCGCTTTAGTGACACAGCCCTCGTCAGTTAATTTCCCTTTATCTCTACCAGAGACACTATAAAATATCGCTCAGATTGCAAATGTTTTGTTAAATTGAGGTTTCCATGGTTGTAACTCTGCGTGTTGCTCTCGCCCAGCTTAATCTGCTAGTCGGGGATGTAGAGGGCAATGCCCGCCGGATTGTTGAAGCAGCCCGTGAGGCTAAAACTCAACACGGTGCCCACATTATAGTCTTTCCCGAGTTAGCCCTCTGTGGTTATCCGCCAGAAGATCTGTTGTTGCGTCCCAGCCTTGACCTGCGTATTGAGCAGGCTATGAAGGTACTGGCCGAAGTCAGTGATATTGATCTGGTTGTTGGTATTCCTGTGCGGGTTGACGATCAGCTTCAGAATCAGGCAGTGGTTATTCGTGATGGTAAAGTGGTTGCCCGACATGCCAAGTGGCATCTGCCTAACTACCGGGTGTTTGACGAGAAGCGTTATTTTCAAGCGGGTACGACCGCCGAAACCTTTGAGTGTCATGGGGTGCGGCTTGGTTTGACCGTTTGTGAAGATGTCTGGTTCCCGGACCCTGCGGCTGCCCAGAAAGCCGCGGGTGCGGAAATTATTTTTAACCTTAATGCCTCACCTTTCCATATGGATAAACAGGGAGAGCGTTACAGTGTTGTTGGCCAGCGTTGTAAAGAAAACAATATTCCTGTCGTTTATGTAAACCAGGTTGGTGGACAGGATGAGTTGGTATTTGACGGTGGTTCCTTTGTTATGAACGGCAATGGTGAGCTGGCTCTCTCGATGCCAACTCATGAGGAAGCCCTTGTTATTGCGGAATACGACAAAAAGAGTGGCATGTTCATTCATGGTGAAAAAGCACCGCTGAAAACATTAGAGGCTCGCATCTACGATAGCCTTGTGCTGGGTGTTCGTGACTATGTGAATAAAAATGGTTTCAAAGGTGTGGTGCTTGGATTGTCCGGCGGTATCGACTCAGCCCTGACGCTTGCTATTGCCACCGATGCGCTCGGAGCTGATCGAGTAGAAGCCGTTATGATGCCATTCCAGTATACCGCCGAGATCAGCAAGGAAGACGCTGCCGCTGAAGCGAAAACATTGGGAGTGGCTTACAAAGAGCTGCCCATTAAGACGATGTACGACGCTTTTATGGCAACTCTCGCAGAAGAGTTTGTTGGTACCAGTCGGGATACTACCGAGGAGAACCTTCAATCACGCTGTCGTGGTGTGATGCTGATGGCGATCTCCAACAAAAAAGGTTATCTGGTGCTGACCACCGGCAACAAGAGTGAAATGGCCGTGGGTTATGCCACTCTTTATGGCGATATGGCGGGTGGTTTTGATGTACTGAAAGATGTACCAAAAACAATGGTATTCCGACTGTCTGAGTACCGAAACAGCCTCTCCCCGGTGATTCCCCAGCGAGTCATTGACCGCCCGCCCTCTGCCGAGCTGGCACCGGATCAGGTCGATGAGGACAGCCTGCCCCCCTACGATATCCTTGATGCCATTCTGGAACTCTATATCGAAAAGGATCAGAGTGCAGAAGCCATCATCAACTGTGGCTACGATCGTGAAACGGTTTACCGCATCTTGCGTCTGGTGGATATCAACGAATATAAACGACGTCAGGCTCCTGTAGGCGTGCGTATAACCTCGCGCAGCTTTGGTAAGGATCGTCGCTACCCGATTACCAACGGTTGGCGTCCAGGAGTTTAATAAGTTGGAAACAAATATGACTGAACAGCATCCGGGCATTATCAGAGATACTTTTCCCGTCGGACCTTTGCAGTGCAACTGTACCATTATCGGTGACCCCGTCAGCGGTAAGGGCATGGTTGTTGATCCGGGTGGTGATGCCGATCTGATTCTGGCCCGTGTTAAACAGCACGGTCTGACCATTGTCGCCCTGATTCATACCCACGCTCATCTGGATCACATTATGGCCAGTGGTGAGCTCAAGGAAAAAACCGGCGCTCCAATTTATCTGCACAGGGATGATCAGTTCCTTTGGGAAGCACTGGAGACTCAGTGTCGTATGTTTGGTGTACCTTATCAGCCAGTGCCAGATCCGGATTTCTGGCTACAGGATGATGAAGCGTTGCCTTGCTGTAATGGTGTTGTTATCCATACGCCAGGTCATAGCCCTGGCTCAGTAAGTTTTTGGCTTGCTGATGCAAAACTGCTCGTTGCGGGTGATACCCTCTTCCGGGGAGCAGTAGGTCGTACCGATCTATGGGGTGGAGACTATGCGACTCTGGAAAAATCTATCCGTGGTCGTCTTTATTCACTGGATGAGGATGCTGTTGTTGTGGCCGGGCACGGACCGGACACTACCATTGGCACCGAAATTCGTGGAAATATGGTGATCCGGGGTAGATAACCCGTGTATGGTTTAATAGTTTACATCTGTGGATAAGAAATTGCCTATGAAACGAGTAATTGCATTGTCTCTGGTTGGTGTGATTCTGGCTGGTTGCCAGACCACAAATCCGTATACTGGCGAACAGGAGACCGCCAAATCCGCCAAATACGCAGGTATTGGCGCAGTGGCGGGTGCTCTGGTGGGAGCCGCCGCAAATGGTAAAAATGGCGCTCTGGCTGGTGCTCTGGCCGGTGGTCTGGCCGGTGCCGGTTACGGTGCTTACGCAGATAAGCAGGAAGCTGCACTGCGTATGGAGCTGGAGGGAACGGGTGTTCAGGTGGTGCGTATCGGCGACGATATCAAACTGATCATGCCGGGCAGTATCACCTTCGATAGCAGTAATGCCGCGATCAAGTCTGACTTTTATCAGGTATTGGGCTCAGTCGCTACGGTGATGAAAGAGTTTAATAAAACAGCCATTGAAGTTGTTGGTCATACCGATTCCTCAGGCAGCGAGCAGAAGATTAATCGGCCTCTGTCCAATGAACGCGCTCGCAGCGTTGCCAGGTATCTGGAATCTCAGGGTGTAACCCAGAATCGGATCACAGCTTATGGCGTGGGCTCCAGCCAGCCATTGACTTCAAATGAAACGAAGGCAGGGCGTGCCCAGAATCGTCGAGTAGAAATTGAGTTGAAACAGCTGCAGCAGCGGTAATAGCGATAAAATCAGGCTGGAGGCCTTTGTGGTCTTCCAGCCTGTTCGGTTCTGATTTTATCGCTCTTCTTGCTTGAATTTGTCCATAAGAGCGTCTTTCTCCTGCCAGAGATCATTCATCCACCGCTGTATTTCAGCGCGATATCCCCGATCTTCCTGGTAGTTTCTGGTAGTGAAATGCTCCGGAATTTTCACAACTTCCACATGAACGTGGACGGCAGGACTATGGCCACAGAGAAACTCCCAGAATGAGGGGGTCTTGTGTTGGTAGCTGATGGTGATGTTGATTATATCGGCCATCTTGTTACCCATAGCCCCTATTACAAAACCAACGCCGCCTGATTTTGGTTTGAGCAAATACTGATAAGGGGAATGCTGTCGTTCGTGCTTGGCCGTACTGAAGCGAGTACCTTCTGCAAAGTTATAGATGCACACCGGAGTATCGCGGAATTTTTCGCAAGCATTGCGCGTGGCCTTCATATCTTCACCCTTTTTCTCTGGATACTTGGCCAGATACTCTTTGGTGTGTCGTCTCATAAAAGGGAAGTCCAGTGCCCACCAACACAGTCCGAGCACAGGAACCCAGATCAGCTCTTGTTTCAGAAAAAACTTCAATTGTGGCAGGCGTCTGTTCAGCAGAACCTGTACCAGCACAATATCGGCCCATGACTGATGGTTGCTGGTAACCAGGTAGGACATGGTTTTATCAAGACTATCCAGACTCGACAGACCAGAGGAGGTGATAATTGTCGGATTGCACAGGCGCATAATGAGGCTGTTGGTGCTGATCCAGGCCGAGACAATATTATTCAGTATATGGCTGCACAGAGTCCGAAAGCCTTTCACGGGAATGAGAGCTTTGAACAGGGCGACAACAAGAAGAGGTGCACAGAACAGGAGAGTGTTTATGACCAGAAAGAGTGTCGAAATGATCCCTCTTATGGCCGCTGGAAAGAATGTCAGCATGAATGTTTGTTTGTCCGTATGAGTCATGATTTTTGGTTTTTACACTGTAGCGAACGGCGATGCTACAGTGTTTTTGTAACTATTTTCACATACACAGACGGCTACCGAACGGCCTGAATGGCAGTCAGGGCTATTGTATAGACGATATCGTCCACCAATGCACCTCGCGAGAGATCATTCACCGGTTTGTTCAACCCTTGTAGCATAGGCCCGACACTTACGACATTGGCGCTACGTTGTACCGCCTTGTAGGTGGTGTTGCCGGTATTCAGATCGGGGAAGATAAATACCGTAGCCTGGCCGGCTACCGGGCTATTCGGAGCCTTACCGGCAGCGACTGAAGCAATGGCCGCCGCGTCATACTGCAGTGGTCCGTCGATTAACAGATCAGGTGCCAGCTCTCTGGCAATGCGTGTTGCTTCCCGCACTTTTTCTACATCAGAACCCTGCCCGGATTCGCCGGTGCTATAACTGATCATCGCCACTCTGGGTTCAATGCCAAAGATCTGTGCTGAACGGGCACTCTGCAGGGCAATGATTGCCAGATCCTCGGCACTTGGGTCCGGATTGACGGCGCAGTCACCATAAACAACGATTTGATCCGGTAATAACATAAAAAATACGGAAGAGACCAGCCCACCGGCCTGCGGATCGGTTTTAATCAGCTGAAATGCCGGACGAATAGTATTTGCCGTAGTATGGATAGCGCCAGATACCAGACCATCGACTTCTCCCTGAGCCAGCATCATCGTGCCGAGTACGACCGTATCTTCTAACTGGGCTTCCGCCATCGCCTCGTTCAGCCCTTTGTGTTTGCGCAGAGCAACCATGGGGGCAATATACTTTTTGCGAATAGCATCCGGCTTAATGATTGTTAAACCGTCGGGTATAACCCTATCAAGCCCGCGAGCGATCTCGTGGATTTTCTCAGGATTGCCCAGCAGTACGCAGTCGGCAATGCTCTTGTTCTGGCAGATAATTGCCGCTTCCACCGTACGTGGCTCCTCCCCCTCCGGCAGAATGATGCGTTTGCCCGCCTGTTGTGCTTGAGCCATCAGGTTGTAACGGAATGCTGGTGGGGTCAGAAAATTCTTGCGAGGCTGACCGCAGCGGGAGCGAAATATCTCCATATTGATATGGGCTGCAACGGCATCCATGACCTTTTCCATACGTTCTACGTCGTCTGCTGGCACCTCGGGATCCATGCGGTCAAGCAGGGTAGCGGTTTCGTAGGAGTTAGTTGTCGTAAGCATGACCGGCAGTTGTGACTCGGTAATCGCCGGCAAACAGAGGCGCATTGTGCCTTTTGGCGGCGGCTCGCCATTTGTTAGCAGCAGACCGGCAAGTGGTACGCCGTTACTGGCCGCCAGACAGGCTGCCATAACAATATCGTCCCGGTCTCCCGGAGCAATGATCAGCGTGCCAGCGACCAGATGTTCGGTAATCATGGCGGAGCTGCGGGCACACAGTATGTGCCGTGTCACTCTGCGCGAATCAATCTGGCCTTCATAAAGAATGGTTGCCCCTAGTCGTTCACAAATATCACGGGTGCGGGGAGCTGCCAGTTCCGGATTCCAGAGAATGTGGGCTATCGGCGGGAAACTGCTGGCCGGCATACGGGGCAAAGGCCGCAGATCGGGTGGTTGCGTACCATACTTTTCAACCATGGTTTCCGGCATTTTGTTCAGAACGTAGCCCAATACAGAAGAATTACGCACCCCGCCGTGGTAATCGGCGCTGATGCGCAGCAAATCCGCCTGCTCCTGAGGGCTGTTTTCGTCAGCACGGGTAACAATAATGACATCAGCACTGAGTGTGCGGGCAATATCACTGTTGAGGCGGGTCGCCCACGGTACGTTGCGGGTTGGCGTCAGCCCCTCCACAACCAGTGCATCCACGGTGGAAGAGGAGAGCTGATTAATTTTGCTGACAATCTCCTCCAGCACATCATCCTGCAGATGACGACCAAGCATATCTTCAACATGGGTGAACGACAGTGGCTGTGGAGGCTCCTGGTGCAGAGTCCGGCGGGCGAAGGCTACAGAGATGTCTTCGGTATGACCGTTCTGCTGACTGACCGGTTTGTAGAAGCGCACCTTTAGCCCGATTTGCTCCAGTGCCCTCACCATCCCCAGGGCGACGGAGGTCAGACCAACGCCGTAGCTTGTGGGAGAGATAAAGAAAATATGCATGGTTTATCCAGCCTGCAGTCGTTGCCAATCGATCTCTACGGCGAGTAGCCGTTGCGTAGCCATATAATAAATGAGTTGTTCACTTTTAACCTCATAGTCTGCCGGAGGATTCAGTAACAGATCATCGCCGTGAATGCTGCCCGCAACGCCAAGGGCAAGTGCATCGTGATAGTTTTTAAATTGGTTGATGAGGGTGCTGAACAGACAGCCGGAAAACTCTTTCGGTACCTGCAGGCTGAACTGTGTAGGGCCGGTCAGTGTATCGAGCAACTGCCCCTGGATTCTGGAAGACCCCGGATCCTGCGCAGAGCGCACCAGCATCTCTGTGGTGGTGCTGATATGGCACTCTGCCCGTGGTGCATGGGCCTGCAGAAGCAGTGCCATGGAGCGGTTGTGAAAGTGGCAGACGATATGGGCCTTAGTCTGGGTGGCAACCAGATTGAGCGCTGTTGTCAGGGTGTTATCGTCGTTTTGTCCGTTAATAATGATCCGCTCGGCTTTAGTAACGGCGGCCCGGTGACAGGCGTCTGCCGAGGCGAGATTGTCTGTTCTGATAAAGTGAATGCGCTGGGGATCGGGGTTATCCATCGTCTGGGTCGCCACCAGAACAACGTCTCGCGGGGTGCGCTTCAGGTCGCCAAAGATCAGGTCGATCATACGGCTGGTGGCTTCTTTATGCCAACCCATAATAACCATATGGTCGTGCAACTGGTTGCTGAGATCCAGTTGTCCTTTCATGCTCTGTCTCCAGATATTTATAAGAACTGTGGTGATTTTTCCGATTAATGCAGCAAAGAGCGTGATCCCGCCGGGAATAACAAAAAAGCTGACCACAAAGCGCCCCGCCCCGGTTTCAGGGGAGAGATCCCCGTAACCAACAGTCGAAGCGGTGACTACATAGAAGTAGTAAAAGAGCTGCGGGTCGGCCAGAGCGCGTTCATTGACCAGTGCCAGCAGCAGCCATGATGCGGAAAAGTGCATCAATAATATCAGTATCAGTACGGACCACTGCAGTCGCAACAGGTAGCGGTTGATGTGCAGAATATATTGGGAGACGGAGATCACAGGATATTCTCCCAGGCAGGGAGATATAAGTCATTTGGTCGTGTACGCATCATCATTTTTGTATTGTCTGACCTTTCTCCAGCATGTTAGCACTGCTTACGGCAGGTGATACAGGGCACGGTTGGTTGCTGTTTACGACTATGGTCTAAATGGGAACTTTCTCTGTATTTGGTACTCTCAATAAGAAATGAGGAACTCTACAAGAGGATGTAATTATGCAGAGTTCAACAAGCGTTTCCGGCCCGACTTCCCTCCGTTCGGGTCGTTTCAGAGCGGAAGAAAGTGGAGAAAGTGGAGATTATTCCATAACGGATGGACTCCGTCGTAGCAATCGAAGAAGGAACGATCCGCCCCCGTTGCGGCAGCGTAGTAGATCCTGCCAGCTCAGTCCCGGTGATTCAATAAGCGTGCAGACTCCTTCTGGTGGACAAAATCCTACCCAATGGACTGCGGAGAAACTGCACAAGCAGGTCGAGTATCACATCAATCATGAATGGGCAGTGACGCAGTTAGAAGTGCTGTATGAATGCTTGGATAACCCCGAGCGGGCCAAGAAGTTGGGTATTACCATTACAGTTATTATCCCCGGCACCAAGCAAGAGGTTTGTGTTGCTCCACTTGCAGAAGGCGTGCAAGCAAAGGGGGTTGAGCAGTACAAGGCTGCTGCGAAATGCGCCCTTGGAAAGTTAGAAGAAAAGTACAAGCCAAATAAAGAAAACTTCTTTACCTACACATGGCTCAATTATAAGAGAGCTTATGAACAATTGCAGGACAAGCCCGCCGACAAAAGTTGGGAGGAATTTTTGAATACCATTAAACAATCCAACAAGAGGTATTTTCAGTACACCTCGGATGATGGGGCAGTCGTAACCATGAGCAGCGAGGTGCAACAACCTTTTTCGAGACGCAGCAAAAAAGCTCTTGAAGTGCCGCTCTCTGGGTCTCCGGTGTTGACGAAAAGAAGAAAAGAAGATGCACAAAAACCTGAATCCTGATCACCCAAGTGTCGTCTGATAAAGTAGGGGATATATTCTTCTAACAGCTCTTTTTGCAGTGTCTGGTAAACTACACCTGTCATATGAATGTTGAACCGGAACACTGGAAGAAAGCCTTTGAAAATCTGTTTTTTGATGTACCCGTGGGAACGTGTTGAGCCCGAAACTGATACCACCCTGCGAATTATTCACGAATGTGCCTCACGAGGGCACACTGTTGCTGTGGCAACGGCCGGCAGTCTGACTATTCGTGACAGCATTGTCAGTGCGTTTTGTGATGTCCTGAAACGTACCGGAAAAGTAGGTGATAATATTCCCGGCTTCTACCGCAAGGCCGAGTTCAAGCAGGTGCTGTTGCCCCTGTCTGGTTTTGATGTCATTTTCATGCGCTGCAATCCGCCGCTGGATCTGCTGATGCTGAACTTCCTCGACTCCGTGAGAGGGGATACCTTCATCATGAATGATATCGATGGCCTGCGAATTGCTAACAATAAGCTCTATACGGCCTCATTTCAGGATATTGCCAAAGACTATATTCCGGCCACTCACGTCTCCAAAAATCGTGAATATCTTCAGCAAGTGATCGAAGAGTCCGATCAGGAAAAAATGATTCTCAAACCCCTGGACGGTTACGGCGGTCAGGGCGTTATCGTTGTTGAAAAAAGTGCCCGGGCCAACCTGCGCTCCCTGCTGGACTTCTATATAGGCGGTAAGGAAGGCGTCGGTGGCAACTACGTTATTCTTCAGGATTACGTGGAAGGTGCAGAAAACGGCGATGTCCGTATCTTAATGTTGAATGGTGAACCTATAGGAGCTATGCGTCGTATACCTGCAAAAGGTGATGTGCGCTCTAATGTCCATGCTGGTGGTACAGTCGTTAAACATGTACTCTCGAAAGAAGAGAAAGAGATGTGTAGCCAGATCGGTCCCAAACTGGTGCGTGATGGCCTCTATTTTGCCGGCGTAGATGTGATTGGCGACAAGCTGCTCGAAGTTAATGTAATGAGCCCTGGGGGTATAACCCGTATCAACCGTCTAAACAGGGTTAAACTCCAAAGACAGGTGGTTGATTTTATCGAAGGTGTTATCCTGACGCGAGAAACTCTGATTCACAGAAAAAACTCGTTTCGGCAGATCATCGAAGATGCAGACACTCTCTGAGCAAGATATTCTTGGTCGTCTTTCCCGCAGGGAAACATTTGAAGGCTGCCTTAATGGCAGCCTTCATATAAAAATACAAGACTATGTACCCTTTCTTGCCACCGCCATCCATACCGGCCACAACCTTCGACCGGAATTAAGGAAAAAGTGCGCGCTCTCAGAAGAGGAGCGTCGGTACGAGGAGGACCCGTTTACCGATGTAATGATTGCCTCGTTTCCCATCACGCTGGCAGTGCTTGATTCCCGCTATGAATACGACCTGAACCGGGAACCTGAGAGCGCTGTTTACGGGAAGGTCTGGGGAAAACAGGTGTGGAATAAACCACCCACTGAACGACAGTGTGAGAAAAGCCTTGAAAAACACGCCCAGTATTACCGAATATTAGAGGCTGTCCTGGATACGCTGAACAAGATCCACAGCGGTTCACTTTTATTCGATATCCACAGTTATAACTATCTACGCAACCCCTCTGAAAAATCTCCCGTTTTCAATATTGGCACCTGGTGCATGAACCTTAAACGCTGGGGGTCTACCATAACCGCATTTGAGAAACAGCTGACCAAAGTCCGGCTGCCTAACATTGAAACGACAGTGGCGCGTAATGCCGCCTTTGAAGGGAGAGGATATCAGGCTGCTTTCTGTCGGCAGCACAAGCGCAATACCCTGGTTATTCCCCTCGATATAGCCAAGGTCTATATGGATGAGGAGATGGGAGACGGATTTCCGGTAGTGCTCACCGATCTGAGTGATCAGCTTTATCACTCCTGCCTGAATACGGTAACCACTCTTGCCAAAACCCTGAATACCAAAGTGCGTAAACGGGATCTGGTCAGCTCCGAGCTGGAACCGGTCGTATTGCAGGTTGATAGGCAGCTGTTCAAGATGGCCAAACACCTGAACACGCTCACTTACGTTAATCCGGTCAACTTGCAGTTGGAAAAGCGCCGCTTTCTGGCCAATAGCAAAAAATACGAACCCAGGTTCCGCTATCGACAGCTGCGCATCGATCCGTACGACTACCGGGAACGGCTCTACCACCTGCCCATTTCCAGGATTCAGGATCCGGTTATTCGTAATCTCTACCGGGATGTTGTCGACTCCTACGCCAACAAGGTAGAGATGCTCGCCCACATGGGTACCGAGCAGTTTCTCTATAACTCCCTTCGCTACTATGGTCAGCCGGATACGGATGATATTGCTAACGCCCGTTTTCTGCTCCATGCGCCCGAGATAGAACTGGACGAAAACCTGCTGGAGAAAATGCCGATGCAGCAGGCTCTTCCTATTTTTGAACAGGCTATTGCTGAACGTGGACTGGATGTGAAAACGGTCATAACCAAGAAGATTGTCGCTCAGGCTATGGTGGATGGCGCTCGAAAAATGTTGCTGTTAAACCAGTCTGCAACGCTATCAAAGCTGGATATTCAGGCGCTGATTCACCATGAAATTGATGTTCATCTTTACACGACATTTAACGCACAACTTCAGCCGTTAAAAGTGCTCTCCCTTGGTCTGCCGGGAAATACTCATACCCAGGAGGGGCTGGCGATTTTTAATGAGTATATGAGTGGCAATATCAATGTGAAACGTCTGCAGATGCTCTCTCTGCGGGTACTGGCCGTGGATATGTTGATTAAGGGGTATCGTTTCAGTCAGATCTTTCAGTGCCTGGAGGATGAGTACGGTCTGGATCGGGATGCAGCGTTTTCTCTGGTTTTGCGGGTTACCCGTGGCGGTGGTTTCACCAAGGATTATGTTTATTTGAAGGGGCTCAAGGATGTTATGGCCTGCTACAAAGAGCATGATTTAACACCGTTGTTTATGGGGAAAACGTCTCTGGCCTATCGTGGTGCACTGGCTGATCTGATGGAGCGAAAAATTCTTGTTGCCCCACAATATTTGCCAAACCTTTCGGCTCCGGCAAAACCGCATGCAGCGATGGATTATTTGCTGACAGCTATTCGCTGAATGGCTGAACTGCCAAGCAATGCCGACGGAATGGTCGGTCGGCATTGTCTGGCTGCCAGCGTCAGACTTTTTCTTTTTTCTGTTTTTTGTCTGCTACAGGCGTAACTGAAGACAGTTTTTCTGCGGGCTGATCTGTTACAGGCTGAGCTGTTACAGGCTGAGTGGTGTTGGATTGAACCATGCTGCGCTGGAACAGTCCCAGACGGATGCGGATGTAGTGGAAAATTTCCTGCGGAATATTGATATCCACCACTTTTTCCAGACCTTCAAAACCCGGTGAAGAGTTCGCTTCACAAATTTTGAAATGATCATGGTCGTAAAGCAGATCGATACCGGCAACGTCCAGTCCCATCTCTTTGGAACACTGGGTGGCGAGCCACTCGACTTCCGGGGTCATCAGCACTTCGTGCAGAGAGCCACCGGCGCTGTAGTTGGCTTTGAAATTATCACCAGACGCACGTCGTTCAAAGCAGGCAATCGCTCTGCCGCCCACCGTAAATACGCGCAAATCACGACCGTGGCTGGCCTGAATGAACTCCTGCAGAATGATGTTGACGTTTCTGGAAGTACATTCAATCAGCTGCATCAGGTCGATAAAATCGGTACGGCTGCGGGACAGGAACACACCGCTGCCCTGAGAGCCGGAAATTGTTTTAACGACAATCGGGAAGCCGATATTCTCTTCAACAAGATCGATGTTGACAGGGAATTTAACTAGCATAGTCTTTGGCGTCGGCAGATTTTTCTGGGCCATAATCTGCTGAGCCCAGAGTTTATCCTTGACCGTTTCAATGCTGAGCGAGGAGTTAACGCAGTAAACACCAAGACGCTCAAGGTGGCGGATAATCGCCAGTGCAAAGTAAGTAGTGCCCGCGCCCATGCGAGGCATAACAAAGTCGGGTAGTGGAACACGCTTGCCATTTAGCAGAATACTGCGATCGCCGTCCATGGTGACGGTAAGATCGAAATCGTCCGGAGAGTAAACCTGAAGATCGATGTTCTGCTTTTTGGCCTCCTCCATAAACCGTTCAACTTCATAAGTTTCTGGTTTCAATAGAGTGGCGGTATCCTTGAAAATGATCCATCCGCGCATAAGTGTCCTCACAAAAAACAGAGCTCCAAAAAAAGCAAACACCCATGTCCCAGTATCTCTTGCTTATTGCCAAGAGCGTTCTTTTAGGATCATGTGCGTGAAAGCTTATAGAGCGAAATTACAGATTGTCGCAGGAATGGTGTATCGCTGAAACAACAGAATGAACAATAATCAGGGTACTACTTTTTTATCAAATTATCTGTAGATCGGAAAAATTTCGGTCAACGCAGGGGGGAGCAGCATGCGGGTTCTGCACACATCTGACTGGCATCTTGGCCAGCACTTTATAGGAAAAACCCGAGAGCAGGAACATCGGCTTTTTCTCGACTGGCTGTTGGATACTATACGACAGCAACATGTTGATGCGGTGGTCGTTGCCGGTGATATTTTTGATACCGGCGTACCTCCCAGCTATGCCCGGACTCTTTATAACCAGTTTATTGTTGATCTGCAACAGACCGGTAGTGGTGGTTGTCAGCTGGTGGTGCTCGGTGGAAATCATGACTCTGTTGCGACATTGCATGAGTCCCGCAGTTTGCTCTCTTGCCTTAATACCCATGTGATTGGTGCTGCTACTCAGGAGCCGGAGTGTCAGGTGGTGGTGTTGCATGATAGGAGCAACAGAGCGGGCGCTGTGCTTTGTGCGGTTCCTTATATCCGGGCAAGAGATGTGATGAGCAGTCGTGCTGGTGACTCTGGTGACGACAAGCAACAAGCCTTGCTGACGGCAATGACCACACATTATCGAACGGTCTACGAATTAGCGGAACAGCAGGCCAAGGCCCAGAACCTGCCGGTTATCGCCACCGGGCATCTAACGACAGTGGGTGGTAAATTATCGGAGTCGGTACGGGACCTTTATATCGGGACGCTATCGGCATTTCCTGCATCGGCATTTCCTCCGGCGGATTACATTGCGCTCGGGCATCTGCATCGAGCGCAGAAGGTCTCTGACCATGAGCATATTCGCTACTCGGGTTCTCCCATTCCCCTGAGCTTCGATGAATGTTCCAGCGCCAAGCAGGTGCTGCTGGTCGATTTTGATGGCGGCAGCCTCAGTCAGATCACCGAAGTTGAAGTCCCTCAGTTTCGCAAGTTGGTCAGTCTCAAGGGCGACTTGGAAACCATCAAAGCCGGGCTTCAGGAGCTGGCCGCTCAAAAGTCTGAATCCGATCTTGAGCCGTGGGTAGAGATCGTTGTCGATGATAGAAACTGGATCAGTGATCTGCAGAGTGAAATTGAGACCGTGACCGAAGAGTTGCCGCTGGCAGTGCTGAGGGTTCGTCGTAAGCGACAAGAGTCTTCTAGCGGTTTGGTACAGGAAGAGAAAGAGACTTTGGCTGAGTTGAAAGTCGAAGAGGTTTTTGCCCGCCGCCTGAAAATGATGGATCTGGATGAGCAAACCAGTGGCCAACTCTCTGAAGCGTTTGCGTTACTGGTAGCGGAGCTGGAAGACGATCGGGTGTCAGGGGATGCGGTGCCAGAGGATGCAGTACCAGAAGAGGATGCGGTACCAGAGAGTGTGGTTACACGACGTCTTCAGGAGGAGACCGAGCAATGAAAATCCTTACCCTGAGACTCAAGAATATTAACTCCTTGAAAGGGGAGTGGAAGATTGACTTTACCAAGCCTGATTTTGTCAATAATGGGCTGTTTGCCATTACCGGGCCAACCGGTGCGGGAAAAACCACGCTGCTTGATGCGATCTGTCTGGCACTTTATCACCAGACACCCCGTCTGCAGGTCTCGGCATCTGAAAATGAGTTGATGACGCGCCATACCTCGGAATCTCTGGCGGAGGTGGAGTTTGAAGTCAAAGGCAAAATTTATCGATCTTTCTGGAGCCAGCGTCGTGCAAGAGGAAAGGTCGATGGTCGTTTACAGGCTCCACAAGTGGAGCTGGCGATAGCGAATGGTGAAATTATCACCACAAAAATAAACGATAAACTCAAACAGATTAGTGATATTACCGGTCTCGATTTTGCCCGTTTTACGCGCTCCATGTTGCTGGCGCAGGGTGGTTTTGCTGCATTTCTTGAAGCGTCAGCCAATGAGCGTGCTGAGTTGTTGGAAGAGCTGACCGGTACCGAGATTTACGGTGAAATTTCCCGCAGAGTCTTTGCCCGTAAGCGGGATGAGGAAGAGAAGCTGAGACTGTTGCAGGCTCGAATCGAAGGTATAAAGCTGCTGTTTCCGGAGCAAATTGTCGAATTTGAACAGGAGCAAAGCCTGCTGGCCCAGCAACAGATTGATGTTCATGGTCGTCAAAATACCCTGTTGCTGCAGAAGCAGTGGCTGGAAGCCATTGCCGCAAAGCAGACACTGGTTGCAGATAATCGTAGCCGCTGTGAGCAGGCAGAAGAGCAGCTGACAGCTCAGGCTTCGGAATTGAAAAAGCTGGAAGAGTGCCTGCCTGCCCTTGAGATTCGTTCGGTGTGGGATGTTCTGAAAACGACAAGTGCCACTCTGGATAAACAACAAAATGCGTTTACTCAACTCTCTAATGAGCAGCACAAGGTTAACAGTGAGCTGCAACGGGAACAGAGCAGGCTGCAGGATGCAGAGCACGCACTGGGGAAGAGTCGCGAGCAGCAGCGAGAGATGGAAAATCTGTTGGTAAGCCAGGTCATTCCGCTGGACAGTGAGATTCGTCAGTTGCAGTTGCAGCAGAAAGAGGCAACAACGGCACTGGTGCAGCAGCAGAATGCGGTCAATGAGAAGACGACTCAGCTGAAAGCCCTGCAAAGTGAGCAGGAACAAGCCCGTCAGACCATGACTAAGGCTGAACAGTATCTGCAGACTCACAGCCATTGCCAAAATATGGGCGAACAGCTTTCCGGCTGGAAGCAGCAGCTGCACAGCCGGGAACAGCTACACGGCACTCTTCGGCAGATACAGAAGCAGACCTGTGAGTTAACAGAGCAGCAGACGACACTCGGCAGGCAATTAACACAACAGGAACAGATTGTTGCTGCTGCCACTCTTACATTGAAAACCGCTGAAAGTCAGATGCAGGATCTGGATAACAGATATCAGCAGTCACTGGGCGATCACGATGAAGCGCATTGGCGTGAGCGTTTTGGAGAGTTCCAACACCAGCGTCTGGCCATTCAGAATCTTTCAGCCCTGCTTGAACAGAATCGGGAAGAGGGGCTAAATCTCCATCAACTTCAGCAGGGCCTGATCGCGCAGCAAACCACTCTTAAGCAGCGACAACAGGAGCTGGAGCAGTTCCGGGCACAGTACCGCAAAGAGCAGCAGTGGCTGAAAGATTTGGATACGCAGGTGCTGCAGGAGCAGACGATTGCCGGTTTAAGTGAGCATCGTAACCATCTGCAGCCGGGTGAGGCTTGTCCGTTGTGTGGTTCGCCAGAGCATCCTGCCATAGAGCAGTATCAGCAAATCGCTCCCTCCAATACGGCGCGACGGCGTGATGAGAAGGTGCAGCTTCTGGCTGAGCTGGAAACGCAGGGGCGAGCGATGGGGACAGAAGTCACCCGTCTTGAAACGCGAATTGAGACAGACACTAAAGCCATTGAAGAAGTCAGTGCTCGTATAGGTAAGAGTCTGAACCGCTGGCGAGAGCTATGTGTTGAGCTAAGGGTTGAGCTCTCTATCAATAATCGAGAGGGTGTTGAACACTGGCTGAATAAGCGTCGGACGGAGGGGGAAAATCTACACTCTTTGGTTCAACGACTGGATGCGTTAAATGGTGAATGTCAGAAAGTTCAGAAGCAGCAGTCTGATCTGCGTGAGAAACTGAAGGATGCTGACCATAAACACGAGATCATTCAGCACAGAATCGGGGAGCTGGATGGAAAGTTGAAGGAATTAGCCGTTCAACAGCAGCAGCAATCCCAATCACTGACGGCTCTTGAGCAGTCAATCAGGGAAACATTGTCGTCACTTTCATTGACGCTTCCTGAACTAACAGAGCAGAACGCATGGCTGACTGAACAGCAAAGTAGCTGGCAACAGTATCAACTTTCTCAGAAGCAGCACGTTGACGCACAGCGGGAGCTGGATCGTCTGACGGGTGAGGTAAGTCTGGTAACCCAGGCAGTACAGCAACATACCGGGGATGTGCAGAAGGCACAGGAGCACAGCAAAACCACAGAGAGCAATCTCAATCAGAAGCTGGCGCAGCGTCAATCACTGTTTGGTGATAAAGCCATTGATGGTGAACGACTGCGTCTGCAGGATGTTGTGAAAAGCGTTGAGCAGGCACTGTTGTCTGTGAGAACGCAGTGTGTGCAGTTGGCAGAGCGAGCCAGCTCGCTGTCGGGTTCTGTCAGGCAGTTACAGGGTGATATTGATGAGCTGCTGGTGCATCAAAAACAGGCTGGCAGCGAGTGGGAACGAGCCCTGAATAACAGCCCGTTTGCCGACGAACAGGCATTTACGACAGCGTTACTACCGGCCGACCAGCGTGCCGGGTTGGAGCAGCTAAAGCGTACGCTTGATCAACAGAGAGACAGTGCAAAAGCTCTGCTGATGCAGGCTGAAAATGAATTGGAAACTCTGCAGAAGCAGGCGCTGACCGATCAGGAACTGACGACAGTGGCAGAAGCACTGAGCCATGCGACAGCGGCGTATGAGCAGATAAAAGACCGGCTAAAAGAGATCTCTATGATCCTTAAGCAGAATCAGGAAAACCGGAACAGCCAGAGTGAGACACTCAATCACATCACCAGACAGAGGGAGACACTGGCACTCTGGGAGCACCTGAACAATCTTATTGGCTCAGCCAAAGGCGACAAGTTCCGTAAATATGCTCAGGGGCTGACACTGGATAATCTGGTCTGGCTGGCTAATCGTCAGTTGCAGAGTCTGTATGGACGGTATCAGTTGCGTCGTAAAGAGCAAGATGAGTTGAGTCTGGTGGTGGTTGACACCTGGCAGGGTGAAATTGCGCGGGATACCAAAACTCTGTCGGGTGGTGAGAGTTTTCTGGTGAGTTTGGCGCTGGCACTGGCGCTCTCGGATCTTGTCAGCCACAAGACCCGTATTGATTCCCTGTTCCTCGATGAAGGTTTCGGCACATTGGATCCAGAGACTCTTGAAACCGCTCTGGATGCGCTGGATAGCCTTAATGCCAGTGGCAAGATGGTTGGAGTCATCTCCCACGTAGAGGCGCTAAAGGAACGTATTCCCATGCAGATTCACGTGTATAAGGAACAGGGATTGGGCTACAGCAAACTGGATAAAGAGTATTGCATTGGCTAAAAGATGTCGTCTAATCGTTTATCGGGAGGGGTGGTCATCCGGTGTGGCGGGATCTGAATCGTTTTCAGATACCTGCCCAACATATGAACGGAGCCTTCATAGCGATCATCCCCCGTTGATGAGAACTCAAAATGACAGACAAACAGAGGCAGAAGACGTCCACTTTTTGATCTCTGGAAGCCTTTGAAGTGCAGAGCGATGCCGCCATCAAGAAACTGAAGATCCAACTCCTTGCAGCGTCGCTCGGCATGGGTCAGAGCATTCTGACGGATGGACTGAATACGCCACCAGAAAGTGATGACGACAGCCAAAAACGTCAGAAAAGCAATATCAACAAGTTCGAGATACATGGTATGCCGTGATTGAATGATGTGCCCCTCAGGACACATCTACATCCATAGCGCGGTCTTCTGGCAGGGTCACGTTAAGCTCAAGTATCGAGACATCGTCGTGATTCTCAAAATTGATGTTAACGTGCTCTTCGCCTACGTGCACATATTTGCGAATTACTTCCAGAATGTCCTGCTTCATGGCCGGGATGTAGCCGGGATCATTCTGACCTGCTCGCTGGTGCGTAACAATAATTTGCAGGCGCTCTCTGGCAATGGCTGCACTACTACCTGAGGGTTGTCTTCTTTGTCTGCGAAGAAAAGCTTCCAGTAAGCTCATGATTGCCCTCCGAACAGCCGTTGAAAGATTCCCTTGCGCGGCACATCCAGGAAACGCATGGGACACTGTTCTCCAAGAAGTCTTTTCACTGCGTCATCATAAGCTAAGCCTGCATTGCTTTCAGGAATGTTGATGACAGGAATGCCTTGGTTGGAGGCTTTCAGGACGTCAGTATCCTCGGGAATGACTCCCAATAGAGGTATAGCCAGGATGTCCTCAACATCTTTAACATCCAGCATCTCATCACGCGCGACACGATTGGCATCGTAGCGAGTGAGTAGCAGGTGTTCGCGGATAGGCTCAAGATTCTGTTCCGCCCGCTTGGACTTGCTATGCAGGATGCCAAGAATACGGTCAGAGTCACGCACCGAGGAGACTTCCGGGTTGGTGGTGATGATCGCTTCATCGGCATGGTAGAGTGCCATCAACGCGCCACGCTCAATACCGGCAGGTGAGTCACAGACGATGTAGTCAAACTCTTCGGACAGTGCTGTCAGGACTTTATCAACACCTTCTGGAGTCAGGGCGTCTTTGTCTCTGGTCTGGGAAGCGGGCAGGATAAACAGATTGTCTGTGTTTTTATCCTTGATCAAAGCCTGATTCAGGCCAGCTTCACCATTAATGACGTTGATAAAATCATAAACGACACGTCGTTCACAACCCATCACCAGATCCAGGTTGCGCAGACCGATATCAAAATCTACGACAACGGTTTTGTATCCATGCCTTGCCAGTCCGGTTGACAGTGCTGCACTGGTTGTTGTTTTGCCAACTCCACCCTTGCCTGAAGTGACAACTATAATTCTCGCCAAAATTTACTCCTTAGGTCCTAAATACATGGGTGTCATCTTGAGGGAATCACCATCCATATAGATTTGAATCGCTTTTTGCCACAGGTCTGAGCAATCTGCTTTCGATATTGTTTTGTAATGTCCATGTATAGAGACAAGTTCTGGCTCAAAATGAGTACAGTAAATACGGGCTTTCGAGTCGCCGCGAATACCAGCCAGAGCGCGTCCCCGCAGAGGGGCATAAATGTGGATGTGGCCTGTTGCCAGCACCTCTGCACCCACACTGACCGGGGCGGTGATAATAAGATCACCATTATGGTAAATCTGTTGGCCGGAACGTATCGGTGTATCGATGACACGTGCTGTTGCAGGCTGCTCTTGTGGCGCTACACTGTTCGGCTTCGGTTTGTCAGGGTGGAGAGGCGTTGCCGAGAATTCCTTGACTTCTGCCAGCGGTATTTCTTGCTGCGAAATCTGTACAGTGGATTTACGGTCAGAAGTGCTGGGTGGGGCCGCTAGCCAGGCCATGCCTGCTTCACTGGCATTCTCGCGATGCACACTAAGACCACCGCGAATAGCCATCAGGTTGATGCCAAAGTCCGCACACAGCCTCTTCAGTCGATGAAGGTCAACGGGGCTGTCCGGATTGTGAAGGTGTTCCAGGCTAACGACCACGGGTCTGTTTTCAAAGAAACGGGGCGCCTGTGCCAGAAGCCTCTGGAACTGCTGGGCCAGCATGGGTTCGTCATAGCGATACAGCTCCAGAGTCATCAGAGTGACCATCGTGCCCTTTAGTTGAAAACAAGGGCTGGAGATATGGGGGGTAATGGTGCTTGTCATTGCCGGAATGCAGAAATGTCTTCTTCCTCAGCGTTTATAAGATGTATGTTTTGATCGCTAGATTAGGGGACAAGAGGTCATAGAACAAGCACTGAAAGCAATGTTAACGGTGAATACTGAAAATTTCAGATAAACCCTGCCCTATGCTTACAAACTTTCCTCTCGCAATGGAAAGTTTCCGGTGATTCTGTCTTGGAAAAATAGTTTCAGTGCGCGGGTTATTGTATAAAGAGCCCGCTCCCTCCAGGGAGCATCCTGTTCGTCAAACAGGCGGACTGGCAGCAAAAAGATGCCCTTCCATCTGTCCTGTATCAAGCGTGCCCCGATAAATCATGCTGACCTCATAAAGCCTGAGTTTGAGTCTGGCATTCGCCGGAGCACTGGTGAGGAGCCGTACACTCAGGTTCAGAGTCTTCAGGGGGAGTGGGAGGGGCATCTATCATATTTTTGAATAATGTATATATGTATTTTTGCATGCTACGGAGACCGGGGTCCTGATCGTGTGCAATAAAAGTTGCGATCATGTCTTTTTCGACGGAGGTTATACGAAAATTCTTATGTTCTTCTCCCATAGACTGATAACTGGTTTCCAACTTTGAAATCAGTGTCTCGGCTATGGCACTCTTCGCTTGCTGATCGAATCCGGGGAAATGAATGCTTTCAATTCGGGACGCAAGTGCCTTAAATCGTGGGGACTTGGCGGACAGAGCCTCAATGTCAGAATTCCCTGTGAGGACTATTGTATCTGGCAAAGGGAGTTTGCTTTTTAAAAATTTGCTTTCAAAGGTCTGGTGTGATGATGAGTCCAGGACCTTCAGCATATAGCTCAGTACAGATCGGGAGTTGTCATCGTCAGCAGTGATAAGGCGATCAAACTCATCAATCAGAAGAACTTTGTTGCTGAAATTGATGGTATCTCTTGAGGGCGTATTGGTTATTGCCTCGAGTAATTTACCTGGCTTGGGGTCTGCGTCTGTTGCCGGTGTGCCCGTAATGTCTTTAATGGATGCGCCATCCAAAATGACAGTCACAAGCTCAGTTCCCATAGCTTCTGCGATTTTTTTTGCTGCGTGAGTCTTTCCTGTTCCGGGCTCACCATGAAGGTAAATAATGTAATGCTGATCCGGAGCTGGCTCCATTTTCCGAAAAGCGAGTTCAGCTTTGGTAACCTTTCTCAGCTGCTCAATGATGTCTGATGGGTAGTTCTTGAAAGATTTTGAAAAAGATTCTTCATTATAGGCAAGGTCTTTCTTGTAAAGCGGCAGGCGCAAGGCAACATCAAGAACCCGTTCGAGCTGGTAGAGTTTGTCCTGCGTTGGGGTTCGCCAATAGTTGTAGAAGAGCTCGTTCTCTATGTGCTGCTGCATGGATTTATCAAAGAGAAGTTTTTTGCTGCCGTATTGATGAATAAAAAGTAGCTCTTGCAGGCTCGGAGGAAATAAGGTATACGCAATGTGAGATAGTAATATTGCAGTTACCCCATAAATTAGTGGGGTTGTTTGCCCTAAGAACATGGCTACTGCTGCGGAGTTGTTAAGCCGTTTGATTGCACGGGCACCCCCCCCCACCATGAAGCAGCAGCGGTAGCCCCACACACTACAGCCTCAAAAAATAACGACATTGCAGGATCTAGTCTTGAGAGTTTCGAATATGCGTCGCTGGTGGTGGAGCGTGCTATTTCAACTTTTTTCTGGATGTCTGCTTCGTTGTACTCTTCGAGAGTCAACAGCTCATTGAGTGAATCAAAAAATCTTAGTATGACCATGGAGTCACGAATTGAGCAGCGCTGAACTTCTGCTGGATTGTAGCCGGCTATTTCTATATCAGCCTTTGCTATAGTTCCCATGAGCAGAAGGCTCATGGTAAAACCAAGCATCATTGAAAGCACAAAGCGGGACAATTTGAGTAACTGAGTATTAACCACGGAGATATACACCCCTAATTAATGAGGTAGGATCATAGAACATCCACATGGAGTTAAGTTGTTTCATTAATGTGTTTATTTGTTTTATGTGTACTTCAGGTGTGGCCGTCTGACTCTGTTGGCAAGCCCTTTGTTGCGACAGGGTGCAGTAAGTATGCTGGCGTAACGACAAGTGTCATAAGCTTTCCTCCCGTAATGGAAATTTCCCATTGATCCGATCTCGGAAAAATAGCTCCAGGGTGCGAGTTATCGTAGGAAAAGCCAGCTTATCCCAGGGAATATCCTGCTCATCAAACAGACGGACTTCCAGACTCTCCTGTCCGGCTGCAAAGTGGGGTTCTTCCGTATACCGTGTGTCAATCTCGGCCCGATAAAACATACAGACCTGGTTGATGCATGGCTGGCTGATCATCATGTAAAGCTGCTCCCGGCAGGTGTGGGTACACGCCTCCTCCCAAGTTTCCCGGCGGGCGGCGTCCAGTACCGATTCGCCATTTTCCATAAAGCCGGCGGGAAGGGTCCACAGTCCGTAGCGAGGCTCAATGGCACGACGGCACAGCAAGATTTTATCGCCGATCACCGGCAGCGTGCCGGTAACAATTTTCGGGTTCTGATAATGAATAGTCTGACAGCCACTGCAAACGTGCCGTTCACGATTATCACCTTCTGGTATGGTCAGGATGAGAGTCATTCCACACTGGCTGCAATATTTCATTTCTGTTCTCTCTGCGCTGAAAAACGTGAGGGGTGTTTTTCTGTTGGTCAGATCAGTCTGCCAGAACTGTAGGCAACGGGGATCAAAGTTATACCCCCTCGGGAACTTTTTCGCTGCTGCCGTTGTCGATAGATAACTATACTTTATTATGTTTTCCAGCCATGACAACTGCCATAACAACTGCCATAACAACGGGCATAACGACGGTGATGAGATGTGCTCGACGAGTGATGGTCATAAAATGCCTGATCCTTGTGGTGTCAGTGTATACCTTGAATGCAGGGGCCAAGTCGCTCATGTGCATAAACGGCTTCCTTCCCTTGCCGGAGGAGGGGGTTGTGCTCTCGAAGGCTACGGACAAATATCATGGATTGAAGCTCGTTGATGAGGATGTGTTCCGCTCTCTTCTTTTTCATGATATTGCGGGTCAGGAGTTCATCGCTTCCCGAATTAATATGGCGCAGCCGGAAGAGCTGTTGCAGAAGGATGAACGGGAGTTTCTGGCCTCATTTTTGCTGGTGCCGACGCCGGTGCGCTCACTTGTTGTCGGGTTACATAATATTGGGCTGATCAACTTTTTACGCAGTGCGACACCCGCTCAGATTCTCGATGTTATAGAGTACGATCCAGAGCTGATCAAAGCGGCGGACACCTATTTTGGGCTGCGCTCTAATGACCAGCTGACTATTCGTCAGGATTCCAGACTGGATTATCTGCTGGGCCGTCCCAGGAATAGCTATGATGTGATCTATCTGGATGCGGGGGCAGATGGGCTATCCCGACACAGGGGGAGTGGTCTGCCTGACTATGCGCGAGAGAAATCGTTTATTGCAGAGGTGCGCGAGCGTCTGACTGAGCCCGGTGTACTGATTGTCACTCTCGGTGGTGATCGCAAGAAGGTAGAGAGTGATATTGACAGCGTCCTGGCTGTGTTTCCCCATGTGTTCGTGTGGGAGCGTACGGAGAGTGGTATGGTGGTGCTGGCCGCATTGAAGCATCGGCAGCTGGTTAATCCGCTGATCTTGCGAGAACGGGCGCGCAAGCTGGATCAGAAAATGGGTACCGGATTATCCTTCAGCACATTTATTGATTTATTGCTGGGCGGTGAATATCGGGTGTTGGAAATTTAGCCGTGCCGCTTGCGGGGAAGGTTCCGCTATTGGCGGTGGAGCTGCTATGCTGGACTCACATATTACAAGACGATGCAACACGGGCAAGGATGTTCGTACAGATATGATTGAACATATACACAAGCAATTGAGGGCGCATAATCCGCGCCGATTAAATATAAGCGCACCGGAAGCCGCCGTGCTGATTCCAATAACCCGGAGTAGTACTGATCCGGAAATCGTGTTTACCCGGCGTGCTACACGGCTGAATACCCATGGTGGCGAGGTGGCGTTTCCCGGTGGTAAGCGTGACCCCTGTGACCCTGATCTGGTTCATACCGCGTTGCGTGAATCCCATGAAGAGATCGGTCTGCGTGGTGATCAGGTGAACGTTCTCGGTTCAACCGGGGAGGTCGTCTCCCGCTTCGGCATTAAGGTGACCCCGTTTGTCGGAGTGATCGATCCCAATGTGGAGCTGGTCGCCAATCCTGATGAACTGGACAGAATATTCCGGGTACCGGTCAGTTATTTTCTGGAGCAGGATCGGCTGCGCATCGATCAGCTGCGTTATCGTGGCGTGGTTTTCCAGGTGCCGGCATGGCAGTTTGAGGAATACACCATCTGGGGGCTGACCGCGATCATGCTGGTGGAGTTTCTTAACGTAACCCTGGATGCCGGTCTGCCTCTGGACGTTCCTCAAATCCGCGCTGCCATTCAGGAAAAAGGGCACTGGAGTTGTGAAGTCTAGTGCCCGCTCTCAAAAAACCACCTAAAAGCCGGGGATCGATCAGATAGTCCATATCCTGATGGACTGTGCCCGGTTATTCCGAATCTCCAAAATTTCCAGACGGTATTTATCCAGCGTCATACTGGCAGCGTGCTCAGGGATCTCTTCCAGGTGCTCGGTGATCAGACCGTTCAGGGTTTTTGGTCCATCAATAGGCAGCTCCCAACCCAGGGATTTATTGATGTCACGTATGCTGGTTGCACCATCCACGATGTAAGAGCCATCATCTTGTGGTACAACGTCGTGGTTGAGATCTTCAACATCGGATGTGGTGAAATCACCGACAATCTCTTCCAGGATATCTTCAAGGGTGACCAGACCGAGTACATCGCCGTACTCATCAACAACGAAAGCCGAGCGCAGTTTCTTTTTCTGGAAATTGACCAGCTGGGTGTGCAAAGGTGTGACTTCCGGCACAAAGTAAGGTTCGGATGTCTCCTGCAGCAAAGTGGTTTTATTGATTTCATCCAGATTGAGCAGTCGTGCGACATTACGCATGTGCAGCATGCCGACGATATTGTTGATATCCCCTTTATAAACAGGCACTCGCGTATGTTGGGCATTGCGTAACTGGCCAAGGATATCTTCGAAATCCTCCTCGATATCGATACCAATGATCTCGTTGCGGGGAATCATAATGTCATCCACCGTCACCTTTTCCAGATCAAGAATGCTCAGCAACATACTTTTGTGACGAGTAGGAATGAGACTGCCTGCTTCGTTGACAACAGTGCGCAACTCCTCCTGGCTGAGCTGGTCGCCAGAGGCATCTTCCGGATTGACTCGCATCAGGCGTAGCAAGCCGTTAGACAGGGTATTGGCCGACCAGACCAGTGGGTAAAGCAGTTTCAGCAGTGGTTTCAGAATAAGGGATGAGGGAAAGGCAATTCTTTCCGGTTTCATGGCGGCCAGGGTTTTCGGCGTCACTTCACTGAATATCAGCACGACCAGGGTCAGCAGCAGTGTGGCGGCTGCAATCCCGGCATCCCCCCATAGCCGAATGGCGATCACCGTGGTGATAGCGGCAGAGAGATTGTTGACAAAATTATTACCGATCAGGATGACGCCGATGAGTCGGTCAGGCCGATCCAGCAGCTCACTGGTGCGCTGTGCGCCTTTGTGACCGCTGCGCACTAAGTGGCGCAGCCGATAGCGGTTCAGGGCCATCATGCCGGTTTCGGAGCCAGAGAAAAAGGCAGACAGTAACAGCAGAAAAACCAGTACGCCCAGCAGGATGCCGATGGGTGTTTCGTTCAAAGTGATGTGCTCTCAGTTGATAACCAGATCCATAACAAATTTACTGCCAAAAAACGCCAGCATCAGTAGTACGAAACCACTGAGAGTCCAGCGAATGGCAGTGCGCCCCCGCCAGCCGAGAATCATTCGTCCGGCCAGAAGAGTAGCGAACAGTAGCCATGCCAGTACAGACAAAATTGTCTTGTGAGCCACGTGTTGGGCAAACATGTCCTGCAGAAAGACAAAACCGCTGGCAAGGCTGGCCGTCAAAAGAATCAAACCCGCCCAGAGAAACTCGAACAGCAGTTTTTCCATGGTCTGCATCGGCGGAAATGCCCGGATGATACCCGTGGGATGGTGATGTTTAAGCAGATTTTCCTGATAGGCCAGCAAAACAGCCTGAAAGGCTGCGATGGTGAGTGTACTGTAGGCCAGTACGGAGACAAGGATATGACTCACCATTCCAGGTGTTTTGTTTGCCAGCAGTGAGGGCCGGACAGGAATGAAGGTGCTGGTGGCGATAGCAGCAATGGCCATGGGTAGCAGTACCACAAGCAGATTTTCCACAGGTTTGCGAACACTGCTGATCAGAACAACCAGAATAACCAGCCACGAGCAGAGTGAACCAACGGCGAAAAAGTGCAGATTAATACCCAATGGTGGGTGGATGATGCAATAGATGCTCAGGGTTTGTGCAGCGGCTCCCGCCAGAGCCAGCAGCTGCACAGTAAGTTTGCTGATGTTCCGTTCCTGAATACGAAACCACTGACACAGTGCGCTGGCTACATAAAAAACAATGGCAACGGTACTGAATGTTTCTACTGACATTGATCCACCTTCTTCACCAACTCTGAGTTTGGCATAAGCCGGGGCGGTGGTGAAGGGGGGCAGATCATGATTTGTGTTCGTTAAGGTGTTCCTCGAACAGGATGAAGATAAATTTTTCCATGCTGCGCAGGCCGGGATCTTCATCGCTGACAATAAAAGCTTTCAGGCGATCAAGGTCTTCCTCAGGAAGAGTGAAATCATCAAAGAAGGAATTCAGTGATTGGTAGCTCTTTTCCAATCTGGGAATGATGGACTCTATAGCAATATTGAATTTAGCCTCATCGTCAAAGCCGGGAAACCGGATTGTTTCCAGTCGGGAGTCCAGGGCTTCCAGGCGTGGGCTCTGCTTTGTCAGCTCGGAAATATCCTGATTGCCCGCCAGAATGATGGTATCAGGCAGATTGATAGAGGTCCTCAGGTAGGGCGAATAAAAGTGGCGTGTTGTTGGATCGAGCAGTTTGAGCATAAAGCTCAACAGATCTTTAGACTGTTTATCTTCTGATGTCAGCAGGCGATCAAACTCATCAATAATGAGAATTTGGTTCTTGTGATTAATATCATGGGTGGAATGGGTATTGGCAATGATGGCATCCAGAAGTCGACCAGACTTGGCATCAGCATTCTCAAAGGGGGTACCGACAATATCGTCAATGGTGGCTCCATCGAGGGACACAGTCGCCAGTGTTGTTCCCATGGTTTTGGCCAGTTGGCTGGCAGCAAAGGTTTTACCGGTTCCCGGAGCTCCTTGCAGGTAGATGGGGAAACGGTGAGAGGGAGGGGGGGTCATATTTTGATACAGGATTTCAGCGTGGGCGAAACGATCCAGACGTTTCTTCACTTCCTGAGGGTAGTGTTTCAGAGCAACAGTCACCTTCTCATGATCGTAGTGAAGCTCTTTGGTCATAATGGGAAGCCGTAGTGCCTTATTAAGAATTTTCTGTATTCTCTCCAGAGAAATATCTACAGGCGCCTCCCAATGTGGATAGATAATGGTGTTTTCAATGAAGGCCTGCAGCGAGGTGGAAAGGAGGTGCTTTTTGCTGCCGTACTGCAAAATAAGATCATTTTCTGGCAGGTAGGCGGTTATAGCTGAGTAGTAAAACTGGTTGAGAGCGGGGTAGAATATATGATAGATGCCATAAGAGATAGTCAGGGCAATATAAAAATATTGCTGGGCGATAGAGTCCGGGGATGCAGTGGATATATCAGATATCCAGCTTGACAGTGTATGACGGCTTGCAAATAAGAAAAGGACAGGAACAGCAGTCACAAGGGCATAAGTGGTTGCCCTGGATCTGGGGTATTCACGAAAAATACCATTGAGTTCCTGACGTGTATTGCTCTTTTGAGCCTTAATCTGATAAGGAATCGTAAGTTGTAAAGTCTCGAATGTAGGCGTAAGGCGGTTAAAGAACCGCTCATGCGCCATATAATTTCTGGTCAGGATTGCCTGACGCACATTGTAATGTTCCGACGAGGCGTGCAGGGGCGTGCGGACCCCTAGCAAGACAGCCAGAGTGCAAAAGAAATAACGAATATTTTTCGGCTTCGGCATTACACTGCTCCTGAGATGCACTGTAGGTTGAGCAAAATTGTAGGTTGAGCAAGATAGTTTGATTTGTTCCATTTGTTTGTATTTATGTGGTGGGAAAATGTTGATATACGTAATTTACGGTCTTCAATGAAGAGGTAAAGATGCAGGATGGCAGGCAGAGCAGGTATACTTGACCGTTTTATGGACGCCAAAATTTAAGAGAGCGCCGGATGTTCGAGAATCTTTCTGAACGCCTGTCGAGGACGCTAAAGCACGTCACCGGCCAGGCGAAGTTAACTGAAGACAATATCAAAGATACCCTCCGTGAAGTGCGTATGGCCTTGCTGGAGGCCGACGTCGCATTGCCGGTGGTCAAGGAATTTATCAACCGGGTGCGCGATCGCGCGATCGGGCAGGAGGTTCAGCAGAGCCTGAGCCCTGGTCAGGTGTTCGTCAAGATCGTTAACAGCGAGCTGGTTGCCGTGATGGGGACGGCCAATGATGAGCTGAATCTGGCCGCCCAACCCCCCGCAGTTATCCTTATGGCGGGTCTGCAGGGCGCTGGTAAAACCACCTCCGTGGCCAAACTTTCCAAATGGTTGAGTGAGCGCAAGAAAAAGTCCGTGCTGGTGGCCTCTGCCGATGTCTACCGTCCGGCGGCCATCAAACAGCTGGAGACACTCGCTGGTGAAGTGGGTGCCACGTTCTTCCCCTCCTCCATCGACCAAAAGCCGGTTGATATCGCCCGCAATGCCATTCAGGAAGCGCGCCAGAAACATCTGGATGTGGTGATTATCGATACCGCCGGTCGTCTGCACATTGATGCGGATATGATGGCGGAGATCAAGGAACTGCACGCGGCGATCAACCCCGTCGAAACCCTGTTCGTGGTCGATGCCATGACCGGTCAGGATGCCGCCAACACCGCCAAGGCATTTAATGATGCCCTGCCGCTGACCGGTGTAATCCTCACCAAGGCTGATGGCGATGCCCGTGGTGGTGCCGCGCTGTCTGTGCGCCATATCACCGGTAAGCCGATCAAGTTTATCGGTGTGGGGGAGAAGGTCGAGGCGCTGGAGCCGTTCCACCCCGATCGTATCGCCTCCCGTATTCTGGGTATGGGTGACATCCTCTCCCTGGTCGAAGAAGCCGAGCGCAAGCTGGACAAGACCAAGGCCGACAAGCTCGTCTCCAAGCTGAAAAAGGGCAAGAGCTTTGATCTGGAAGACTTCCATGACCAGCTTCAGCAGATGAAGAATATGGGTGGCATGGGCGGTTTGCTGGATAAACTGCCGGGTATGGGTGGCATGGGGCAGGTGGCTCAGAGCCCGGAGGCGAACAAGATGTTTGTCCAGATGGAGGCTATTATCAGCTCCATGACGGGGAAAGAGCGTCGTAGCCCTGATGATATCAACGGTTCCCGCAAGAGACGTATTGCGGCCGGTTCCGGTACTCAGGTTCAGGATGTTAACCGTCTGCTGAAACAGCACAAGCAGATGGCCAAAATGATGAAGAAGCTGACCGGCAAGGGTGGCATGGCCAAGATGATGCGCGGCATGGGCGGTCTGAGAGGCAAAGTGCCAGCGATGCCGAAAACAGGGGTCGGCACGGGCGGCATCGGTGGTCTGCTCCCTCCTGGTGGTGGCAAGAAGTTTCCGTTCTGATACGGATACAGGCGCAGCCAGACCGGGTTTCAGCTTGAGTCCCTTTGATAACCTGAGCCCCCTTTGAGAGCCTGAACCCCTTTGAAAGCCTGAATGAGGGTCTGAAAGCTCTTGAAGGAGCGGCTTAGCGAAGTGCAATCAGGCAAATATCTTATATTGCATATGGCGAAAATTGCCGTAGAATACTGCGCCTTTATGGGAGAAAGCTCGGTCTTTCCCCCAGCCGGGTAAAATGTCTCTCTCCGCACTGTTTTCAGTGCGAGGTGTGGCTGTTTTTCCTAGCGGCAAAGTTCGTCGTTTTGCCGTAAAGCATCGCTTATTACAGGAAGAGAAAATTCCATGGTAACTATTCGTCTTGCCCGAGGCGGCTCCAAAAAGCGCCCTTTCTACCATCTGACCGTTTCTGACAGCCGTAACGCCAGCACTGGTCGTTTCATCGAGCGCGTTGGTTTCTTCAATCCACAAGCCCGTGGTCAGGAAGAACGTCTGCGTATCGACAACGAGCGTGTTGATCACTGGGTTAAGCAGGGCGCCCAGATGAGCGATCGCGTTAAGCAACTGCTGAAAAGCGCTTAATGCACGCTGAAGGTAAAGCACCTGCTGCTGAGGCTGTCGGCTCTTCAAAAACCAGTGGTGATGATCTTCTGGTCATGGGGCGTATTACGGCAGTTTACGGGATCAAGGGCTGGGTAAAGGTGTATTCATTTACATCACCCATGACCAACATCCTGGAGTATCGGCAGTGGCGTTTGCGATACCCGGATGGTCGTCAACAGACCGTCCCGCTCGACAATGGCCGTATCCACGGGAAGGGTGTTATCGCTCTGCTCGAGAAGGCGGCGGATCGGAATCAGGCGGAACGTTTTATCGGCGCCGAGATTCTGGTCGACAGTCGAGAGCTGCCAGCGCCAGCCGAGGATGAGTACTACTGGTACCAGCTCGAAGGCCTGACAGTATTTGCCCAGAGTGAAGAAGGTAACGTCATCAATCTGGGTAAGGTTCACCATCTGATGGAAACCGGCGCAAACGATGTTCTGGTGGTACGTGGTGCCAGCGGCAGCGCTGACCGACGGGAGCGTTTGATTCCCTGGCTGGAAGATCAGGTGGTTACCGAAGTGAACCTTGATGAAGGGTTCATCCGGGTCGATTGGGATCCGGAGTTTTGACAGCCATGTGCTGAAAATACCGACCTCTTCAGATGATGGAAATGGAGGTATTTTCCATGGTGAAAAAAGTATGAGATTCGATGTTGTTACACTCTTTCCTGAGATGTTGTCTGCCATTAGCCAGTTCGGCGTAACGGGCAGGGCATGCAGGCAGGGGTTGATCGAGGTGAACACCTGGAATCCCAGGGACTACACCCACGATAAACATCGAACGGTGGATGACCGGCCTTTTGGCGGTGGTCCCGGCATGTTGATGAAAATTCAACCTCTGCGTGATGCAATACAGGCAGCCAGAACGGCTGCTGGTCCTGATACTACTGTCATTTACCTTTCGCCTCAGGGTCGCAGACTCGATCAGGCGGGAGTGAAAGAGCTGGCGACACGGAAGAAGCTGGTATTGGTCGCAGGACGGTACGAAGGCATAGATGAGCGACTGGTCGCTGAAGAGATCGACGAAGAGTGGTCTCTGGGTGACTTTGTCCTGAGTGGCGGCGAGCTGCCGGCCATGACCCTTATCGATGCCGTATCGCGCTTTGTACCGGGCACCCTGGGTCATCAGGATTCTGCTCAGGAAGACTCGTTCGCCGAAGGTTTGCTTGACTGCCCTCACTATACCCGACCTGAGGTATTTGAAGGCAGCCGGGTACCGGAAGTTTTGCTTTCCGGCAACCATGAGCACATCAGGCGGTGGCGGTTGAAGCAGTCACTGGGGCGTACATGGTTACGGCGGCCGGACCTTCTCGAAGGTCGGGCAATGACCGGTGAAGAAGAGCAGCTGCTGGCTGATTTTATCCTTGAACAGAGCGCTGTCTCTGAACAGGAACTCTGCAAACATCATGATGCGGATAAGAATCAGGCAGTAGGCGAGTGATAAAGAATTCCTGACGGATTCTCGATTTCGACTGACTTTGGGAGCAACAGAGCAAATGAGCACAAGCAAGATTATTCAGCAGATTGAAGCTGAGCAGATGCAGAAGGAAATCCCTTCTTTCGCACCTGGCGATACCGTTATCGTACAGGTTCGTGTTAAGGAAGGTGCCCGTGAGCGTCTGCAGGCTTACGAAGGTGTTGTTATTGGCAAGCGTAACCGCGGCCTGAACTCTGCCTTCACCGTACGCAAAATCTCCAACAGCATTGGTGTTGAGCGTACTTTCCAGACTTACAGCCCTATAGTGGCAAGCATCGAAGTCAAGCGTCGCGGTGACGTGCGCAAGGCCAAGCTGTACTACCTGCGTGAGCGTAGCGGTAAAGCTGCTCGCATCAAGGAAAAGCTGGGCTAATCCACGTTTCATCCAACGCTTTGCGACAATACGACGAGAAAAAGGCAGCCCTATGGCTGCCTTTTTTTTGTAGTTTTTTGTATTTTTAATGTCACCATGGACATGCAGCCCCTATTTTAATTGTTCGGGGAGAGAGTGGCATTTCCCGCCGATAGCGATTTTGGGCATTTTTTCCAAATGTGTGGGTCACAGTTACAAAACTGTTCGCTGCCCACCACCTGAACGTGGCATTAATTTCTGAGCATGTAGACAAAAAATGTCTATAGTTCAGGAAAATCACACGTGGCAATCTTGGCTCGAAAAATTTGGCATTCGGATTGATGTCATCACTGCACCAATAATTGAGGTTATAAATGTTGAAAAAAAAATGGTTAAGTGTTGTTGCTGTTTCCACTCTGGCGCTGACGGGACATGTGTTCGCAGAGGCTCCCGCAGAAATGGCACCAGAAATAAAAACTGCGGCAGTAGAGATTGCTAAAGCGGAAGCTCCGGCAGCCAAGAGTGACCCTGTGAGGGATGCTATTCAGGCAGGTCTGCATCGAGTGAATCCAGCGCTCATACTGAGTGCCGTAATGCCAAGCCCGGTTGACGGCGTTTTTCTGGTCAAGCTGGTGACGGGAGAGTTGCTTTACGCCACCGCAGACGGTAAGCACGTGTTCACGGGTGACGTGCTGGCTATCAAGGATGGCCAGTTCGTGAATCTGACCGACAAGGTGCGTGGTGAAGACGCCCTCAAGAGCCTGCAGGCGCAGGATGTTAAGGACATGATTGTCTATCCAGCCCAGGGCGAAACCAAAAAAGTCATATATGTTTTCACTGATGTTGACTGCGGATACTGCCGCAAGCTGCACAAGGAAGTTCCTGCTCTGAATGAAAAGGGTGTTGAGGTCCGTTATCTGGCTTTCCCTCGTGGTGGTGAACAGTCCCCAGCCTTTGCCAAAATGACATCTGCCTGGTGTGCCAAGGATCGTGGTGCGGCTCTGGCCACTCTGAAAGACGGTGGCACTCTGGCAGAAGAGACGTGTGAGAACAGTCCTGTACAAGCTCAATATGAGCTGGGTATGGAGCTGGGTGTTCGTGGTACACCGGCAGTCTATCTTGACGATGGTCGCTTCATTCCCGGTTATCAACCAGCGCCAGATCTGCTGAAACTGATGGGTCTCTAAGTAGCCCTCAAAGATATGATGTAACATGAGAGAGTCGGTGGTTCCTGAGAATCACCGGCTCTTTTTTTATAAGGGGCTGTTGGACAGAGAGAGTCTGGCACTATAAGTTATCAACAAGGCAGTACAACAGCGGCCATGAGTGGGAAATGTCGCCCCCGCCCCCGGATAATGGAAACAGGGGTTGCATTTTTATGGTGAAAAGTAATAACGATCTGATGATCAAAAACTTTCTAAGAGGTGTCAGCTTGAAGCCTGTCAAAGTCGGGGTTTGCGGTCTTGGAGTTGTGGGCAGTGGTACAGTGAATGTTCTGCAAAGAAATGCGGAACAATTAAAAAGCCGGACCGGAAGGAGTATTCAGCTTGTGCAGATAGCTGCCCGACGGCCTAACCCCGCCTGTGATACGGCAGATATTTCCGTGACCAGCGATGTTTTTGACGTTGCCAAAAATCCTGAAGTCGACATTCTTATTGAGTTGATAGGCGGTTGTGATGTTGCTCTCGATCTTGTGAATACTGCGATTGAAAATGGCAAACATGTGGTCACAGCGAATAAGGCACTGATTGCGGAGCATGGCAACGAGATCTTTGAACGGGCGCGAAAAAAAGGTGTTATTGTCGCTTATGAAGCCAGCGTGGCAGGCGCGATTCCCGTAGTCAAAGCTTTGCGCGAGGGACTTGTTGGCAACAGAATTAATTGGCTGGCTGGTATTATCAACGGCACCGGCAATTTTATTCTGACCAAAATGAAAGAGTGTGACAGCCCCTTTGCGGAGGTTTTGGAAGAAGCTCAGCAACTGGGTTATGCCGAAGCCGATCCCACCTTTGATGTGGAAGGTATTGATGCCGCCCACAAGCTGACAATTCTTGCCGCCAATGCTTTTGGCACCAAACTGATGTTTGATGAAACCTATACAGAAGGCATTAGTCGTATAACCCCGGACGATATTCGTTATGCAGAAGAGCTTGGTTACTGCATCAAGCACCTGGGAATAGCCCATCAAACCAATCAGGGTGTTGAGTTGCGGGTGCATCCGACCCTGATTCCGCAAACACATCTGCTGGCAAGGGTTGATGGGGTGATGAACAGTGTGTTGATCAATGGTGATGCCGCAGGTCAGACTATGTATTACGGTCCGGGTGCCGGCAGTGAACCAACCGCCTCTGCCGTTGTTGCTGATATTGCCGATATTGCCCGATTACTGGATGCGCCCGATGTGCTGTCCGGTACGAGTGTGCCACCACTGCCTTACGATGCCGGACAGGATGATGTAATCACTCTGTCTATCGAAGATATTGTTGCGGCCAGCTATGTGCGTATACGCGCCAAAGATCATCCCGGTGTACTGATGAAGGTAACGGAAGTGATTGGACGACACGGCATCAATATCGATGCTCTGTTACAGAAGGAAACGAGAGAGAACGATGGAATGGCGGATATTGTGCTGCTCACCGATAAAATCCGGGAAGGGGTTTTAATCAAAGCTTTGCAGGTTATTGCAGAGCTGGATGATGTGACTGGTCCGGTGACGCATATCCGAGTCGAGCATTTGGGATAAAAAAAATGAAATATATCAGCACCAGGGGGCAGGCCCCTGAGCTTGGCTTTGAAGAGGTTATGTTAACCGGTCTGGCCAGTGATGGCGGCCTGTATGTACCCAAAAAACTGCCACAGTTTTCTGTAAACGATATTCGTTGTTTAAAGGGGCTGGATTATCCCGCGCTTGCGGTTGAAATTATACGACCATTTGTTGATGGATTTCTGAGTGAAGAACGTCTGGTTCAAATTGTTGAACAGGCGTATAGCCCGTTTCGCCATAAAGCTGTTGCACCGATGGTGCAGCTGGATAGCAATGAGTGGGTGATGGAGCTCTTTCACGGCCCGACGCTGGCCTTCAAGGACTTTGCTCTGCAGCTATTGGGGCCTCTTGTTAATGAGGCGCTGGAGCGGCGTAGTGAGAAGGCGGTGATTCTGGGGGCGACGTCCGGCGATACCGGTTCTGCCGCCATCGAAGGCTGCCGTGCCTGCGAGCATGTGGATATTTTCATCATGCATCCCCATAACCGGGTTTCGGAAGTGCAGCGACGGCAGATGACCACGGTGATTGCCGACAATGTTCATAATATCGCTTTGGAAGGCAGCTTTGATGATTGTCAGGCTCTGGTCAAAGCCAGTTTCGCAGATCAATCTTTTCTGGAAGACGGTCGTCGTCTGATTGCGGTCAATTCAATTAACTGGGCGCGCATTATGGCTCAGATTGTCTATTACTTTCATGCTGCGTTATCGCTGGGTGCGCCGGAGAGAGAGCTCTCTTTTTCGGTTCCTACCGGCAATTTTGGTGATATTTTTGCCGGTTATATTGCCAGAGGGATGGGGCTTCCGATTAAACAGCTGATTGTCGCCACCAATAGTAACAATATTTTGCACCGATTTTTCGCCAATAATAGCTACACCCAACAACAACTGCTGCCAACGCTGTCGCCCAGTATGGACATTATGATTTCCAGTAACTTTGAACGACTGCTGTTTAATATTCAGGATCGTGATGGCAAAAAGCTGAAAGCGTTGATGGATAAGTTTGACAGTACGGGCTCCATCGCAATCAACCCTGATCGCTGGAAATTGGCACGAAATGTCTTTGTCAGTGATGACTCGTCCGATGAGGACGTTATATCAACGATAAGACAGGTATTCGATGATTGTGGGGGCTATCTGCTGGATCCTCACACGGCAATAGGGGTAAAGGCTGCGCGTGCCTGCCGAGCGGATAAATCGACGCCGGTAGTGACGTTGGCGACTGCCCATCCGCTAAAGTTTCCAGAGCCTGTTATTCGTGCCGGACTGCAGGAGCCGCCACTGCCATCCTGGCTGGCAGATCTCCATAAACGTCCAGAGCATTATGATGTATTGGCTAATGATAAAACTGTGTTGCACGACTATATCCGGCAAACACTTGCGCTATAAAAAAAGATTTCACCACAGAGGCACAGAGACACAGAGGAAAAAATTATTAATAACAGCTCTTCTCTGTGTCTCTGTGCCTCTGTGGTTCAATTTGCTTTAAGATCGTGGAAAGTCTTTTTTGGAGTTCCCCAAGCCCATGACCGCCACCATCATCAGACGGGAAGTCGTAAGCGATGCGGCTGCTTTTGACCTTCCCAGCAATCTTTCCCCTCTGCTGCAGCGCATTTATCTCTCCCGTGGTGTCAGCGACAGTCGTCAACTGGAGCGGACATTGCCATTTCTGGCAGACAGTCAGTCAATAAAAGACATTGACCGTGCCGTTCAATTGTTAGCTGATGCGGTGATGAACAGGCAGCGTATTCTGATTGTCGGTGATTTTGATGCCGATGGTGCCACCAGTTCTGCTTTGGGCGTACTGGCTCTGCGGTCAATGGGAGCACTCTATGTAGACTTTCTGGTGCCCAATCGTTTTGAGTATGGTTACGGACTGTCGCCCGCGATTGTTGAGGTTGCCAAAGAACAACATCCCGATCTGCTGGTGACGGTGGATAATGGTATCTCCAGCATTGAAGGTGTCAGAGCCGCCAAAGAGGCGGGTATAAAAGTGCTGGTGACCGACCACCATCTTGCTGGTGAAGAGCTTCCTATAGCTGATGCTATCGTCAATCCTAACCAGCCCGGATGTACATTTCCATGGAAGAATACTGCCGGTGTCGGGGTGATTTTCTATGTGCTCTGCGCTCTTAGAGCTGAGCTGGATAGACGAGGCTGGTTTGGTGATCGACCCAAGCCCAATATGGCTTCGTTTCTGGATATTGTCGCCCTGGGAACTGTGGCAGACGTCGTTGGTCTGGATAGCAATAACCGTATATTGGTGCATCAGGGCTTGAGTCGTATTCGCGCAGGCAAGGCTCGCCCCGGTATTCTGGCGCTGGCGGAAGTGGCCAAACGTGATCCGACAAAACTGGTCGCTTCCGATCTGGGTTTCGCTCTGGCACCACGCTTAAATGCGGCTGGTCGTCTGGATGATATGTCCCTCGGCATAGAGTTACTGATCACCGATGATCCGAACCATGCCTGCACCATTGCCAGCGAGCTGGACAGCCTTAATCGTGAGCGTCGTGAAATCGAAGAGAGCATGAAGGAGGAAGCACTGCGGGATCTGGCCAAACTTCAGCTTGGCGATAAGAAAGCGCTGCCGTGGGGTGTCTGTCTCTATCAGGATGACTGGCATCAGGGCGTGATCGGTATTCTCGCTTCAAGAGTGAAAGAGAAAATCCACCGCCCAGTGATCGCCTTTGCTCCCGGTGATGAGGGGCAGATCAAGGGTTCAGCCCGCTCCATTCCCGGTTTTCATGTTCGGGATGCGCTGGAAGCCATTTCTACCCGCCATCCCGGTTTGATTCTCAAGTTTGGCGGCCACGCCATGGCGGCCGGTTTGACTATCAATGAGCAGGATTACCAGACCTTTGCCGAAGCTTTTGACCGGGAAGCCCGTCGTCTGCTGACGCCGGAGCAGCTGGAGTCCTGTTTGATGACAGATGGCGCTCTCAAACAGCAAGAGCTCTCTTTGGAGACCGCTGAACTGCTGAGAGAGGCTGGCCCCTGGGGGCAGAGCTTTCCTGAGCCGTTGTTCGATGGTGTCTTTGAATTGAAGGAGCAACGCCTCGTGGGCAGCAAACATCTGAAAATGATGCTGGTGCCGGAAGGTGGGCAGGAGTGGATTGATGCCATCTGGTTTAATATTGATACCCGAAGCTGGCCAAATAGTGCCATAACCAGGGTGAGGGCGGTTTACCGGCTGGATGTGAATGAGTTCCGTGGTCGCCGTAGTGTGCAGCTAATGGTGGAGTATTTGGAACCACTTTGAGTAGCGATACCAAATAGGCTTTATAGGAAAATATCGGATTATACCCCGTCCAGTTTGAAACCGAGGATTTTCACTCGTGCCCAACACAGGAGAACCCAGCGGTCCAGCCCCAGAGAAACCATCGGTTTCAAATTGGTTTTGGTTTAGTTAT